>JAHEJP010000222.1 GCA_024638855.1 Chloroflexota bacterium | reverse complement strand
CCCATTGTGGACTATCAGTTGGGGAATGGCCAGAACAAAGTTGTGCTCGTAGGTGGGATCCACGGGGGCTATGAATGGAACACTATACTATTAGTTTATTCACTGCTGGATCATTATCTGTCTCAACCTGGAGCGATTCCAGATACGGTTACCCTGCACATCATCCCCAACGCCAATCCAGACGGCCTATTTGCCGTTACCGGGATGGAGGGGAGGTTCTCCAACACGGACCTTTATAGTGATACATTGCCCGGCCGCTTTAACGGTCACGGCGTCGATTTGAACCGCAATTGGGACTGCCAATGGCTGCCGACGGGCATTTGGCGCGGCAACGAGGTAAGTGCAGGAGTTGAGCCTTTTTCTGAACCTGAGACCATCGCCCTGCGAGATCATCTGCTAGACCTACAACCAGATGCTGTTGTCTTTTACCATAGCGCAGCCAATGGCGTCTTCGCTTCTGGTTGCCCCAACCTGTACCAACCAAGCATGGATCTGGCCACTACCTACAGCTTGGCTAGCGGTTATCCCGTTTACGAGCGTTTTTATCATTATGATATTAACGGAGACGCTGGTGACTGGTTGTCAACCAAGAGCATCCCCTCGTTTACGGTTGAGCTGAACACCCGTGATGAATTAGATTGGAAGATGAATCTGGCCGGCGTCCAGGTCTTGCTGGCCAGCTTAGCAAAAGCCGAACAATGATCCGCCCACCGACCTGTACTGGCAAGGCATTTGGCCCTTCCTCCCTCCATCCCCATGTCCATGTCCCGAGGCCTAGCCAGTAGACATTCGCAAAGCGAATGCCAAGCTGAACATAACTGTAGTGAGTGCCCGGCCGAGCAGAGCTCAGCTGGTTGAGCAAGTTCAACTTGAGAGAACTTCATTCTCCATGGCGGCAGGGACCGAAACGGGTTCGGGGTCTTTGAGCTGGCTGATGATGGCCAGGCTGAGCAGCATCAGGCCGATGGCCAGGATCAAGGAAGGCGTGAAGGAGCCGCCGGCCGTTTGTAGGGCGAGCATGATGTAGACGAAGATGACGGACGCCTGGCCGCAGAGCTGGACCAGGCCGTTGGAGGTGCCTTCAGGGGTGGGAACAGTGATTTCGGTGGCGTACTGCATGCCGACGGGGCTGGCGCTAACTAAAAAGAAGCCCAGGGTAAAGGAGGAAAGCAGCAGGGCCCAATATTGGTCGGCGAAGGCCAGGCCGGCCAGGCCGGGGATGGCCAGGCCAAAGCCTAGAAATAGGTAGCGCTGGCGTTTGTGCTGTTTATCGGAGATGGGCGGGATGATGACCGCGCCCAGCAGGCCGCCGGCTAACATCAGCGCGCCCAGGGTGCCGGCTTCGGCCGGTGTGAAGCCACGCGGCCGGACGATGACCTCGACCCAGGTGGTGATGCCGTTAAAGATGCCCATGCCAATGAACCAGATGACCAGGTAGAGCAAGAACTTTCGCACTTTGAGGGCGTGCTTCAAACCGTCGAGCATCAGGGCCCGTACTTCCAAGCCGGGCGGGCACGGTGGCGTGGGTGGATTCTCGCGGGCCAGCAGCAGGAAAAAGACGGCCGATACGGCCGCCAAAGCGCCGTAGATGAGTTGGACGGCCGGTATGGGCATACTCTCGATCAAGATGGGGGTCAGGGCCAGGCCCAGGCCGGTGCCGACGAGGTTGGCCAGGGTGACCAGGCCCACGGCCGTGGCCCGGCTTTCGATAGAGAACCACTTGGCCGGCACGGTGGTCCAGGCGTTGAGTAAGAAGGGTTGGGCGATGGCGATGCCGATGGTGCTGATGAGGACCAGGGCGTAGTTGTCGCCGACCAGGCCGCGGGTCAGGCCAAAGATGCCCATTAAGATGGCGCCCAGGCTGACGGCTTTGCGAAAGCCGTAGGTGTCGATGGCCCAGGAGGCGGGTAAGGACATGAAGATGAAGGCGACCATGAAGGTCATGGCCAGCAAACCGATGGCCCCATCGCTCACACCGTAGTATTGGGCGGCCGGGCCGGTGATGGAGGCGTAGCTGATCCACAGCACCTGGATGGTCATGTTGATGAACATGAAGACGGCTAGCACCAGCCAACGGTAACGGTAAAGGCGAAATTCTGCTTCGGCCATGATGCCCTCCAACGGTAAACCCGGCTAAGCGTGATGGGAAACCAGAACAATGAGATCCTAACTGGGGTTGGAGGGATGTCAAGAAATCAGTGGTCGGTGGTCAGACCGAACTTCGCTCGGTTTGGGAGAACGACTGAACTTCGTTCAGTTTTGGAGAATGGTTTCACCATTCTCCACGGGGGGGGTGACAGGCACTGCGGGGTCGTGTAAGATCGGTACACAATTGGACCCTGGTGGGTCTTGCCCTGGCTAAAAGTTCCTGAGTTTGTTTAAATGATGGGTAAAGGCGGAACTTTTCTCTTAGTTGAAGGAGTCGTGAGATGATCAAACTTCCCAAAGCTATCGTCATCTATCCGCAGAAGAAAAGCGTACCCGGTTACCTGCTGTGCTGGATCCCGGCCGGCGAGTACCCCAGGGCCGTGGTGGATGCAGAGTTGCGGAGCGACCATGAAAGGTTCGATCCGCAAGGCGTCGAAATCGAGTTGAGCGATGAGGGTTTAGAAGAGGCCGGCGTCAAGCTGGATGCATCGCCCGATGAGCTTCGACGAACCTACCTGGAATTAGTGGAAGCAGGGGTGGTGCCGGAAAGCGGCATGGTTGAGCTGGCCGATTTGATGGAAGTTCTGGAGGAAGAGATTGGTCCGGCCGAGGGAGCAGATGATGCTTCGGCTGAGGCGATGATCAGCTTCGATACGGAGCGTAGCGGACTACGCCAGGGCGAAGAAGGGTCGCATCGTAGATCGCTGCTGCGCAAGATCGCCGGCGGGCCGCCTATGAGCGATGGGGATGAGGCCAGCCAGGTTTATCGCCGGTTGAATGTGCGGCAGCAGGCTCCAGAACGGGTCCAGGAAGGGGGTTAAAATGGCAGTCAATACGAACGGGCACCTCTGGATCTATTGCCTGAATGTGGGCCAGGGCGACAGCACGGTGGTGGCTACGCCCGGCGGCAATATCCTGATTTTCGATGCGGTTAATCCCAAGAAGATCATCAGCCTGCTGGACGACCTCAACGTGGACAACGATGACCCCATAGAACAGATCGTGGTTTCTCACCCCCATCTCGATCACTACAGTGGCGCGAACGGTTTGCTGAATAATTACAACCAGGTCGCGGGCCTCACGCTATCCTCGCTGTGGCGTGTGGATGACACCACGCCCAAGTATAACAATATCATCAATACGGCCGTCAGTAAAAAAATCCCGCTGCATTTTCAGGCCGGCTACAGTCAACTATACCCCGATGAGAGCCCGGTAGCGGATCCGGAAACGCTGCTGGTGGAGCTGCTGGGGCCGTCAAACCACTTCATCGAGGACCTTTTCCAATCGGGCGACCTGGACACCAATCACTATTCGATCATCGGCCGTTTGAATTGGCAAGGGTTCCGCATGGTGATCGCGGCCGATGCCCAGATGGAGAGCTGGGCCCATTTCGACAGCGAGCAGATGTTGGACGCTTCTTGCACAGTGCTGCGGGCGGCGCATCACGGCAGCGCCAATGGCACCCAGTTCGAGCGGGTCAACCGGCTCAGCCCGCGGTTGATCGTGGTCTCTTCGGACCCAGATGGCAAGGATGAGATTCCGGATTTGATCGGTTCGGCCGTGTTTTTGCGTTTTACAGCGCTGTCGAACCCGCCGCTGGTGGCCCTGACCGATAACCAGGTGGGGCCCAAGACGGGCAGCATCAAGATCGACGTCAGCCCTTCTGGAAATTTTGATGTTTTCCACTACGGCGACGGCAGAAAAGAGAATATCGATCTGAATAATCCAGTGCCGCTGGACGTGGCTAATAACCCGACGGATTGGAAGGCGCTAACGCAGGCGAAAATGCCTTAATCAGTAGGTGACTGGCACCTTTATATTATTTGGAGGATATGAATATGCAATTACCCGAATACATCACATTGACAGAAGTGCAGCGAGTTTGCCAGGAGTTAGGCTTTCGCGATTGGACCTTATTAACCAGCACGGAGGTGCTGCCCGAAGAGGTCAGGGTGCTGCAAGCCGCGGTTGGTGGGGAAGCTTTACAAATATCGCTCGAGGAGTTTCAAAACGGGCTCGAGGTAGAATTGGAGCATGGCCTGGCCTTTCCCGATGCCAATGTTACCAATAACCACCCCCTCCTGACTGCCCGGATCGTTTTGGCCCATTTGAAGGAGATGCTGGATTACTACAGTCGCCTGGAAGTGGCCGAGATTGAAGGGGATATGTTGAAAGCCAGAAAGGCCAATGATCTCGAAAAGTTGGCCGCCAAATACGATAAACTGATCGCCGCCCGGCTCCATCTGAGCCAGTGGGAAATGGAAAGCAAGCAATAGTAAACGGGTATTAATCGCCGGCAAACAAGCGGCATAACGTTATGACCCGTGACGAGTTTGTGGTTGGCACTAGGTTGAGTGCCGGCCTCTCTTAATTGACATGCAGGCTGGAAGGGGTCGATTTACCGGAACTAATCCGCATAAAAGTTGCCGGGACTCGTTTTATGCTACAATAAAAACGAACCGAGTTTTCCACAAAGACAAACAACAAATCAGTTGAGGTGAAAAGCACATGCCAATATATATGGATCGACATTTCGTCGAAGGCGCTACCAGACACGCGATGGAAACGGCCCACCGGCAAGATCTCGAAATTCAGGGCGACTTTGACGTCAATATAATGACCTACTGGTTCGACGAAGCACGTTCAACCGCCTTCTGCCTGGCCGAGGCCCCCAATGCGGAAGCGCTCCGGGATCTCCATGCCCATGCCCACGGCTTCGTGCCCAACGAGGTAACCGAAGTTGATCCCCTCACCGTCCAGGCCTTTTTGGGCAGAATCGAGGACCCTGTCGCCGATACAAATGCAGGTGAAGGATCTGACCAGGGCGAAATCGAGCCCGCGTATCGCTCGATCATGTTCACTGATTTGAAAGACTCCACTCAGATAGCTGTGCAACTTGGCGACGAGAAAGCCATGCACTTGCTCCGCGTCCACAATGCCATGACCCGCGAAGCACTCAAAGCAAATAACGGCCGCGAAGTTAAAACTACCGGAGATGGGTTCTTGTTATCCTTTGTCAACGCGGCCAACGCGCTCGACTGCGCCATCGCTATTCAGGAGTCATTTAAAGATTATAATGAGAGGTATCCTGAAGAAAAACTATATGTACGCATCGGCGTCGCGGCCGGGGAGCCAATTGAAGAGAAAGGCGATTTGTATGGGGCTGCTGTTAATCTGGCTTCGCGTATTTGTGCCCAAGCAAAAGCGGGTGGCGTGCTAGTTGCCAAAATTGTCCGCGATGAAATCAAAGGCGAAAAAGACCATTTGCAATTTACTTCCGGGGGAAAGTTAACGCTGAAGGGATTTGACCAACCCGTTGATGTTTATGAAGTTTTGTGGGAACAACCTTCTCCGACAGCCAGGTAGCTGGAGCGCCTGCCACCAATCCAAAAGCTCATTGGATACGTTAGTCTCTATCTTCTTTTGATCAATTGTGTCAAATTCTCATCGAATGATTCGTATATCGTTTCGGGAAGTTCGACGAGCTCCATTTTATCTGCTGAAACCCGGACAATATAATCAGAAAGAGGATGTGTATACATACCACCGCAGTCTACCAGCGTTATCCCTCCCAAGTCATCGACTAACCGTTCGCCTAATTTGATGTTGTCCCATTCCGAAAAAATGGATTTGCGCGATTTTGGACGAATAGCGAGTTCCAGCCACTTGGTATCCACCAACTGCTCCAAGTCCAAGGTTTCATGCTTGCCGTCAAATCTTATGATCGTCGTCCCAATCTCCTCCGTCAGGTCAATCGTCTCTGTTCGTTCAAGATCAGTTACGACGGATTCGAGCCATTTGGCGACAGCCGTGGAATCGGGACCTTGTATGTACGCATGAAGTTCCTTAGTGGCCATTTGAGCCCGCTGGCCCATCCAGGGATGAATTGCCTGGATGGGCCAGCACCTCCTATTTAATAATGGAAGGCAGGAAAAGGCTGCCCAACTCATCAGCGCCGATATCCGGGTAAGCAGCCGGTCTGGGATCGCCATCTATGTCATAAAGCACACCGGCAGCGAACCCGGCATTGATGGCCGCGGAGCCCCAGAGTAGATGATAATCGGCATCCAATTTTGGATCACCAGAGACCTGATTCAATAGATTATATTGGGGGCTGCCGGTCACCACCAAGTAGTGATCTGATACATTGTACATCAACGGATTTTTGACGTTGATTATCATCTCCCCGGCCTCCTCTTCAGCAGCAATGCCGACGCTCATGGAAACCACCAGGGTATTATTGACGGTCGTGGTCATGGCCTCGCTGTTGGTATTGGATACCAATTCCAAGAAGGTTGACACTTCATTGTCAGCGGCGGTGACATGGTTCAATTCAAGTTGATAACTATCTCTGTGGCTGACTACACTAATCAAGGCCTGATCACCTGACAGGGCGCTTGTATGGTTCTTCGCCAAAATTAGATTGGTCAGCGTTGCACTACAGTCACCCGGACTATTTTGCTCCTCTATTACGATTGCCGGACCGGAATAAGCCTGATTTCCGGTCAAGTAACTCTCTTCAATGATTAAAGGGACATACAAACCGCTGCAGCCCCATTGTGTCGCATAGATCGCGCCGCCTACATTGGGGGCAGCATTGTCCTTGAAATTTGTCCCGACAACATGCACGGGCTCGTCACTAGCGAGTCTGAGGCCACCACCGGACCGGGCAGCGTAATTTTGTTCGATCAAGCTGTCCTGAATTAATAATTCGCTGGTGAGCAGGTTAACGCCTCCGCCATAACCGCGATCACCACCGGCCGTGTTGCTGATAATGCTGCTGTTGAGGATCAGGCTGCCCGGTTCCAAAAGGTGGGCATCCAAGCCACCGCCCTGCGTTGGCCTGGATTGGTCGGTGCGGGCGGCGATGTTGTCGTAAACAATCATATCGCGCATGATCAACTGCACTTTTTTGGCCCTCATGCCGCCGCCGCAATCATAGCCCGTTCCCACGCAGCTTTGATTGCTTTGGTCGCTGGGGTTGCCAAGGCCGGTGTAATCACCTCCGGTTACAGTCATGCCGACCAGAGTAACTTTTTGATAGCCTGTTCCTAGAACGGTAATGCCTCTGCCTGACCGTTCCGCATCGACGATGGTTGGATGGGCTGACCGATCGGGCGCGGCCGACCAGTCGGCGCCATCATAGCCACCAGTAACGGTGATGCTTTTCCGGTCGATGATGAATACCTGTGTGTATTCCCAGCCATCTTGCGCCTTCACCGTTTGCGTGCCGGTGTAGGTTCCGCCGGCCACACGGACCTCGCCCAGATCGGCCGCGGCATCGACGGCGCTTTGAATAGTGCAGAAAGGGTCACCGGCCGTGCCCGTTCCTACATTAGGACAACTGTCGTCGTCCACATACAGGGTGGCGTCAGCGCTTAATGCCCCGGCCCCGGCGAATAACAGGCCAACGAACAAACTTAGGCCAAATAAAGTAGCCAAGAATAAAACGATGAGGGGTTTTATCGATGATGCAGACACGGTTACCATGACCTCCTAATGCAGACGAATCTCAAATACGTCCAACGATATCCCCCATCTATCGGATCCTGGTACCGTGCAAGAAGCGCTATCCGCCTACCTAATAATTTACCACCACCACAGGTAAAAAGATAGGTGAATTCGTTGAGTATCCGGCCGAAAATTCGAGGGTATCGTGCGAAGCCAGGTTCGTAACAGTTACCATGTGGATGGTAAAAATTTGGCGATGCGACCCAGACGCTGGCACGCTTTGCCCAGGTGAACTAGGAAGATGTTGACCTGGACCAATTGACGGCCGAACTGCTTATCCGAGCAAATAAGAAGCGGGGAAGAGGGGTGCTAGCGGAGTCGCCGCGTTGGCGGCAGTGGCCTATAATTTTGCCAGATGCGGCACCGGTTATCCGGCTAAGGAGAGTGATAAATGCCCCAAGCACCAGAACAGATTGAAGTTAAGTCTTTGGACGATTACCTGGAAGTCATGAGTAAGGCCGTCTTTCAGAGCGGCATGTCCTGGAAGGTGGTGGAGGCCAAATGGCCAACAACGAGGGAAGCATTCCAGAATTTCGATGTGAAAAAAGTGGCCGATTTCAGCCCTTTCGACATCGAGGCTTTGACCCAAGATACGCGGGTGATCCGCAACCGGCGCAAGCTGGAAGCGGTGGTGAGCAATGCCCAAAGGATGCTCGAATTGGACGAGGAATATGACTCTTTCCAAGCATATCTACAAGAGCCGGCCGATTTCGATGCCAGCCTAAAGACGATACGCAAGGATTTTAAGTTCATGGGCCCCATGGGCGTCTATTACTTCCTGTACGTGGTCGGCGAAGAGGTGCCCACTCACGAGGAGTTTGAGGCGACTTATAAGAAGAGGTGAGCGGCCGAAGGGCTGAACGAAGTTCAGCCTTCAGCTCGGAGAACTTCGTTCTCCATGTTGGTTTGTAATCAGGTGACTGCCACCGAAGAAGGTGGCAGTCACCTCTATAGAGTGCTGATGAAACAAGCCCAATTTGTTGTCTGGATGTTGATATGGGTGGCGGCTTTGCTCGCCGGATGTCAAAATGATTCGAATTCGGAATCGACGGCAATTACAGCAACAGCAGAGAGGCCAACGATCGTTGCAACGCCATCGCCAAAGATCACGGCCTCGCCGTTTGTGCCCACCAGCGCTCATTCTCCGTTCTCTTCCACAGCAACACCCGGTACCACGCAAACGGCGCCGACACCGACCTCCACGCCACATCCACTTTTC
>JAHEJP010000221.1 GCA_024638855.1 Chloroflexota bacterium | reverse complement strand
TTAGGCTAACTTCCTGGCATCATCGAGTTCGCGGTCTGTTGTCTCGCGAGAGTGCCAAACTGGCTGGGCGTGTTTGATATTCAGAGGATCGCCAAACAGTCGGACACCGAGTCCAAAGGGTAAGTAGAGGGTGAAGTAGAAAATAGTGAGGATGATACGGCCGAAGATGTTGCCCATGAACAAACCGAATCGTTTCCACAGTTTCCAGGCTTGGCGGAGTAATTGCATTTTTCCTCTTTACGCAGGTGTTTGTTTATTCTTAGTCTATATAGATAGCAGGAATAAACCAAGATTTAGTACATAACATAGATGAATTCAGAAACATCTTCAACGATTACTTCCTCTTCAGATAACCTCATTTCTTCACAACCCAGCTTGAGTAGTTACTGAACGACGGGCAGCAGCGCTCGCGGTCCATACTCTAGCCGTCCTGAAAAGTGACCGACTACTTTACCATCTTCGATGAAGCGAGCAATGATTTTGGCCCGATCTTCGGGTGATACTGGATGACCATTTATCTTTTCGCCTGAAAGATCAGGCCGGAACTTTTTGGTGACGGTCGCCGGCATGAGCGGGATGGTTTAATTTTCCCGCTACGCCGCTGAAGAAGAGTTGCCGTCCCCCTAATTCGTCGGCTACACCCTGGTAGTGACGAAGGTTGAATATGCTGCTACAGGCCAGCCGGATCAGCGGGTTAAAGCCAGTGTTTTTGCCGGTAATGGCCAGTAATTTCATCATTTTTATCAGCGCAGCGCTCAGATGCGGCCGGTCCAAGCATAGGCTGGTCAGCCCCCGGACCCATAGCATTCGCTCCTTATATTCTTGAAACAGGCGCTCTAATAACCAAAGTTGACCTTTTTGGTAGGCGAAAACCACGTCGTAACGGCCGTAAGCGTAAGGGATGGCCAGCCAGGATTCAAAAGAACGTTCCTCGTAGTGATAGCCTTTGGCGTCGGGATTAAATAGGAAGCGGACCTCTTTATCCGCCAGCCGGTAGGCCAGTTCAACATCCTCGGCGCGCAAGAAGGCCGGATCAAAACCATCATTTTCGAGCAATAATTTCCGGCTAAGGGAGGTGTTGCCGGTGTAAAATTGGCGGGCTGTCGGCCGCCATTGGCCGCTGACCATAGCCTGGTACTGCTCGACCAGACGGTCTTGCATCCAGCCGGTCCAGGGATCCAGGCGGAAATCGGGCGGCGCCAACATCGGCCCAATGACGACCACCTCGTCAACTTCCCGGTCGTGGGAACCCATATGTTCTTCTATCAGCCGGTCATCGGGCACCACGTCGTCGTCGATGAAGAGGATCAACTCTCCCACTGCCCCCGCCAGGCCCAGATTGCGAGCAGCGGCCGGACCCCGATTCTCCTGCACGAAAAGCTTCAGGTCCAATGATGTCTGGGTATTGCGGATATACTCATTGGTGCCATCGACAGAACCATCAGAAACCACGACGACTTCGAAGTCGTCCAGCGAGAAAGTCTGGTCTTCAAGAGCGGCGAGGACTCGTTTAAGGCTTTCCAGCCGGTTGTAGGTAGGAATTACCACGCTAATCATGATTCGATATCATTAAGGGGATTACCGGTAAAAAATATGTAACCGGCCGTTACCGGCAAAGGTTAAGGATCATAACGCTCCTTCTCTCAGCAGGCTATCGGCCGCGGCCAATACGCTTTTGACGTGAATACCCTTCAAGCGGCTACTGCAAAATGATCCATGACAAGTGCCGGCAACTCAGTCGCAGAATTCTGAATCGTAGCAAGGCCTCGATCCGTTGTTTGTACGATTTGAGCTGGGGATAATGGCCGGCGCTCTTAGATGATTTTTGTATACTCTTCGACTTCGGGGATCCTTTCTTCGGGTAAAAAAAGATAATTTTTGTAAAAGTAGGTATCGTCGCCGACAATGCGCTCGTGGCGAACCAGAGCTTTCGAGGTAACCAGAAAATAAACGTAATTGCTGGAGTCAAGCACCGCCTGCAACGAAGCATCGCTGTAGCCGTACAAAACCTCGCAAACGATGGCCGGCCGGTGGCGGTCAAGCGTTTCTTGGGCGCCTCTTAATACCTGGTCTTCGGCCCCTTCGACGTCGATCTTGATCAGGTTCACGTCAGCCACCTGGTTCTCGGCCACAAAAGAGTCGATGGTGATGGTAGGAACCGTCACCCGTTCGGTGTCATCCTTCAGTTCTTCCAACACCGAGGCGGCCGCCGGCAGGCGAATCGAATTCGGGATAAACAAGTTTATTTCGCCGTTTTTGTCGGAAACAGCCTGGCAGAATGCAGAAATGTTATGGAGGTCATTGGCGGCGATATTTTCTTCCAGAAAAGCGAAGGTCCTGGGAACGGGTTCAAAAGCATAAATGGTGCGATCTGCTTGCTCTGTTGCCGCCACTAAGGCATACAATCCATTGTGTGCACCGACGTCGAATACGGTTCGAGATCGCTTCAACATGTGCAAATATAAGCGCAGGGTTTCAGGTTCATAGCCATCCAGACCGTGCCAGTAGATGCGGGATGCCACAGAGTCGCAACCATCCGATACAAGGGTTATGGTCTGACCGTCAGGCAACTCAAGTTCAATGGCACCGACCACCGGCATGTTGACGACCAAACGATAAGGCAGCTTGCCGGAGACAGGTTTGATTAGCCTTCGTAAACCGGAATTAATGGGTTTGATACGCATGGCATCGAAGGCCAGCCGTTTCGTTGCATCACTGATCATATTTTTCACATTATTGCTTGAGTCAGTTTCGTATTAACCAAAATTAATTTAGTTCGAAGGATCAAGGTTGATAGAGATAGAATCGCCACTGGCGATTATTCACCAGGCAACGGTTGTAAACCGGCCGGTGGGGCAGTTTCGGGTTGCCAGGGCCAGCGCTTGGTCGGCGCAGGAACTGGTTTATCGACGATGTGTTCTAGTGAATTAATGAGTCCTAACATCGCCCCGACATAGAGCATGCTCTGGTTATCCCAGGAGAGATCGACGTAAGCGTAGACAAAGTGCATCATGATGTATACGACGGCCAACAAGCCGATGGCCTTGAGATCGCCGCGCGGCATGCGCAATACGACCCGGACGCCCACCATGATGGCCAGACCGATCATCACGAGCATGGTGACGAACCCGGCAATGCCCGCTTTCATCCAGATATAGACGACTGAGTTGTGGGTCATGTATTGCCACCATTCGAAGAAACTGATGTCGGGCAAGGGGACAGCGATGATGAATTTATTGCCGAATCCGACCCCGGTCAAAGGGGTGCTCCGAATAGTGACCAATGCGTTATAGCTCTCGATATCTCGATAGGAGTTGGAACGGCGATCTTTTTCGCTGGCAGAATCGGTGGCGATGACGGACTTGACGGCCTGTGCCGGTTTGCCCAAGGCGCCGCTGCTATTCCAATAAGTGCCAAGATAAAGCATGCCGGCCAGGATTAACGGCGGCACGATCAGCCAAAAAGCCACCCGATTTTCATGGTAAAGCATCACGGCTAAGATTATAAGAGCCAGAATAAGAGTGATATAAGCAGCCCGGCGTTGGGTTGCCAGGTAGGTGAGCAAGACGGGCGGGATCATGAGCGGCAGGATGATCCGCTTGGCGGGTGATGCTTTGTAAAGCCAGGCGGCAATGGCAAATACAAAGAGCGTGTTCATGTGGATGGCGGCCGAATGTTCGGTGATCCTGTCCACCAGGTCAATATTGCCTTTCAATACGAAAAAGTAGTACCAGACGCCGACCAGACCCTCGATGAAAATGGCGATCATCACCGTCCAAAGAAGGTGATTAACGTGTTCACGCTTTGTTACCAGATTACTGACCAGGATGAAGATAACCGGCATGTAGAGAATGGGTCGCACTTCCCAAAGGGCGATATTCAGGTCGCCGCCCCTGGCTACACCATAAAAGAAGCCGACCATGATGAATATGGAAAAGAGGATGATGGGCCAAAACAGTGGGCCGGTATAAAAATCCAACTTGCGTTGTATCATCGCCCGGCCGAGCCAGGAAACCAGGGTTAATAACAGGAATATTTCCAAGGGGCTGAAGATCAACGTATCCTGCAAGTAAAATAGCGATTCCGGACTGGAAAAATTCTTATAGAATGGATACCAAGGAGCTAACAAGCTATCGCCAACCAGAGCCAGGAACAGCGTCAGATAGACGCCGTAGCGTGGTCGGTAAAAAATCATGGCCACGAATACGATAAATAGCAGCCAGACGATGATGGCCGGGCTTGGCCTGGGCCCGCCGTAAATCAAGAGCAGGGCGACCAGCCCGGTGATCCCTAGCAGCGCAAGGAACCAGACAGCCAAGGTCATGGATGCCCGGCGAAGCTGCCTATCGACGGTCGCATGAGATGTGTCTGGCGCCAGTATATCTATCATCAGTCTAACAATTAGCGAATTATCAGCGGTCGAATCATCGTCGAAATGGTTTGTTAGTTAAATCTGTAAAGTTACTAGAAAAGGCATCGTGTCGTTTCCAGCGAAGCGAGAAATCCCTGAAACCTCCAGATAGAGAGCCGTTACAGGGATCCTTCCCTAGCGGTCGGGATGACAAGACAAGGATTAAAATCGCTCAAAGATTTAGAAAATGAACCACTAAAGTTGGTTCAAATAAAGGTAAGCGAAGGATATGAGTAAGGCGATTCCAATTAAGAAGAGAACACGCCGCGATACCGAGACCTTGTTCCACAAGATCAGGCCGGCGCCGAAACAGATGAGTAAAAAAACTAAAAACAGCTGCATAATTCGCTTTTTGTATCAAACAGTTCAACTGTTTCAAACAGTCACTCACCGACTATCTTTGCGGAACCATGTTTAATACGAAGGACGGCGTCGAGATTTTAACCTGGTTCATGATGACTCCAAGGTTGTGCAAATGGTCCAGGTCTTCAAGAGCCGTTCGGGTTCGATCAACCGGCGTCACGCCCTGGCGGACGATCAAGCAGCAAGCCGTGCCATATGAAGCCAGCGGAATGGCATCAATAGAGGCCAGGACGGCCGGAATATCCAACAATGTGTGATCATAGCGGCGGGTTAACTCTTCAATCGCCTTTTCCAGGTCAGAACTACGAGCCATGTTCGCTCGTTTAGCCGGGGGTACTTTGCCGGCCGGCAGTAAAGTCAGATTGGGCAAATTCGTATGTAATAGAGCTTCATCCATGGTCGCCTCACCGGTCAAGACGTCCGCCAATCCAGGCTCATTTGGCATTTTTCCTGGATATGGGGCCGGCCACCACCAATTCAGCTCTGCCACGCAAACATTGAGATCCATATCGCTGGCCATGACAGCGCCCAGGGCGCGGGAAAGGTAAGTAACGCCTTCTTGTCGCAAGGAGGCGACAAGGGCTAGGCGCTTGGGAAAAGTCTCCTGGCGCGTGACCTTGGCCACCATATGGCGCAGCTGGTTGACCACAGTGAAGGGGAAGGTTATCCACTCATCACCTTCTTCTGACGACAATACCAAAGCCGGGAGTTCTTCTGTTTTCTCTTTCTTTCGCAGGCTTATCATGGTTTAGATCTATCCTTTTATCTTGGCCGGTTTAGATTTGCGAGGAATGATGCGTCCAAACAAGCCCTGGCCCTGTTCCTTTAACAAAAGCCAATCTTCTTTTGGCAGCACGCGCAAGATCACAATCAGAGCGGTGTAAACGACCACGCCGATTAGAATGGGGATGACGATGAAGGCCTCTTGCCAATACCAGACGGCCGCGAACATGATCAGGCCGGCGATGAGGATGCGGGCTGCGCGCCAGACGTTGGCCCGGCCAAGCGAACCTTCAGGTAATAAGCGCAGGCCGGCGATGATCATGCCGGCCTCGGTGACCACGAAAGCCAAGGCGCCGCCGATGGCGCCGTTGCCGAAGGTCGCGTGGGTCCAGGGTATCAAGATTAAATCGAGCGGGATCGTCGCCAGGGTGGCCGCAGCCATGACGATGGTCCAGGAGTTCTGCCGGTCGACGGAAATCAAGAAGCGGCCGAGTAATATATTTTGATAGGTGAGGATCAAAACAACGCCCATGATCGCCAGAACCGGGCCACTGGGAGCAAACTCAGCGCCGAAGAGTAGAACCACGAGCTGGTTGGCGATGGCCAGGAGTCCGAGGCCAATGGGCACGCCGATCAACAGCAGCAGATCAAAACTCCGGCCCATGACCCTGGGCAGGGCATCGGGCGCATTGGTATACATCCGCGACAGAACCGGGAATACTGCGGTGATGAACACCGTAGGGACAAACATCAGCGTCCCAAATAGTTGTTTGGACACACCGTACCAACCGACAGTAACCTCATTCACCACAAGTGAAATTATCACCGCGTCGAGATTCATGTATATGACACTAAAAACGAAGACCAGGAAGTAAGGCATGCTGGCTTTTAACATCCGTCCGGCCGCTTGCCAGTTAAAGAAGATCCGGACCGGCTGCAGGCGGCGGAGATAAAAGTATTGAATGGCCGTGTTGATCAGCGAGGAGCCGATGAAAACCGCTGCCGCTGCCAGAACGCCATAGCCCAACAATAAGATGACGACGGTCACCACCGTGTTGAAAACTTTGCCGACGATATCGGCTATGGCGACATACTCCATTCTCTCCAGACCAACCAGCGAGGAGCGGAAGGTTTCGCTGAACTGGAACATGAGCTTGCTGACGCCAACGACGAAGATGACCATCACGGTTAAAGGGAGGTAGCCGGCGAACTGAACGTATATGACCACGACCACAAAACCAATGATGGAAAAGATCTGGCGTAAGACGAGAGAGAGGCCCACCAACTCTTCCGTACGTGTGTGCTTCCGAGCGATCTCCTTGACCAGTAGCGTGTCCATGCCAAAAGCGACGAAGATGAAGACGATGTTCCAGATGGAATCGGCCAGGTGGAGCTGGCCCAAACCTTCGGCCCCCAAGAAACGGGGCAAGAAGATCACCAGAACGATCGATAGTCCCCAGGTGATGATCTGGGAAACCATCAGCACGCTGGCATTTTTGGCTACTGAGTTGGTGCTACCGGCAGCGACTGGGTCGGTATCACTCATTTTCTTCTGCGGTTTCGCCTACAGATTGAGTCACTTGTTTGCGCTTGGCGCCGTTCTCTTTCTCGACTTTGTACGCGGCCTGGCCGTCGGAACCATCGGCCGGCGGTGCATAGGCGCTGGCCTCGACCAGGGGCTTTTCCTCGCCAGTTTTAGCAGGGGAGGATATAGAATCATCGTCCTCGGTCGCTTCCTCAGCGATTTCCTCTTCGCCAGTTTCAATGACCTGAGTTTCAGTCGGTTCCTCACTTGTTTCTTCTAGCGCTTCACCTCGTTCGGCCGCCTGTGATGCGTTTTTCTGGCCAATTTGCCAGAAGCGATGCTTTGGTCTGGCATCAGGTACACCGGCCAATACCGGTAGCCCCAGTCCATGATGGACGTCAATCGGGAAGCGGAAGCTGCGGTCGAGTAGAGTGCCGACGACGACACCTAAAAAGGTCAGCACAATGCCGGCCACTACGAAAATGGCCGCGCTGGTGGCGATTTGCCGCCGAGAGGTTTCCGGCTGAATGGGCATGATCGGCGCATCGACCAGGAAATAGGTTTGGCGAACGTCGGCCTCGGCCTGGGAAGTGGCCAGGCGAGCGTTTTCATCCTTTTCCAGAGCGCGGGTATAGCGGGTGCCGGCCATTTGCAACAATGCCTCCAGGCGGTTGATTTCCAATTGTTCGAGTTGGGACCGGGAACCTCGCACCGGTTCGGGGTGCGTTGTTAGATATTCGCGTAAATCATCGCGCGCCTGTTCGAGTTCAATTTCGTACTCGGTGGTGAGCTCTTGGAAGAATTCTTCCGCGGTACCACTCTGTACCCGGTCGAGATTGATCTTCCATTGGATGTATTTGTTGATAGCGGCAGTGCTCAATTGATAGCTCAAAACTGGGTTTTCGTGGGAAGCGCGGACGGTAACTTCATTGTTGCCAATGGGCTGCGCCCAAACCGCCTCTCGGACTTCCTTTAAGATTTCGCCAACGTCGGCCGGAGCCGCACTCATCTCGGCTTCGATATCGGTCTCTTCGATCATGGAGCGCACAAAGGCATCGGTGAGCAGTAGATCCTGAATCTCACCCGATGCTAATTGGGCCGGCGTCAGATAGGAAAACGGCGCGTCGCGCACAGATGTCAGCGTACCCAGAAAGGAGTCGCTTTGTACGTAGAGCACCCCGCCTGAAAGATAGAGGCGCTCAACCGTTATGAAATAAAAGACGCCCGCGGCTACCATGATGGGAATAGGCAGCAGGTATAGCCAGCGATGACGAAAATATGTCTCAAAAAAGCGAAGCAAGGCGAGTCTTATCATAATGCCGCTCCTACGGACCTAACAAAGTCCAGTCAACCGTAAAGGAGAGAGCCTTAAATAAACCAAAACCCTCATGAAATAGAATTGTAACCAAAATGAGATCGGTGAATATGCTGGCATGTTGAATGGGTAGTTTGGGCTTTAATTGGATCCCGACCAAGGCTATCAGAAAAAACACAGGTATCAAAACAATCTCATAAAAAAGCAACTTAAAAATCGTTTGACTGCTGCTATTGAGACGCAGGGGTGGCTATGAAGTGCCCCACAAGCCAATCGATCTCTTGATACGAATCCTCTATCTGCGTGATTTCATAACCGCTATCTTGGAGAAAGGCCGCGCAAACCTCCTGTTTGTGTATAAAGGAGTCTTCATTCTCGTCGTCGATCTCGTAGATGATGAGCGGCCTAAAATCGGCTAGGGTCTGGGACATGCCACGCAGGACGCTGATTTCAGCGCCTTCGACGTCTATTTTAATCACATTGGGGGGCGAGATCTCTAACCGGCCGATGAGGGTGTCGATGGTGATGACCTCTACGCTGATTACCTTCTTTAAATCAGG
>JAHEJP010000220.1 GCA_024638855.1 Chloroflexota bacterium | reverse complement strand
AGAAGCAGGGTCAACAGGCTGTAGGTGACCGTCTTGCGCACGACCAAACTGATATCCCACAGCCGGTAGCGAAGAATCGCCAGGGCCGTGGTCAGCGGGATGAGTCCAACCGCCAACAGCAGCAAAGGACCGGCGATCAAGACATACAAGATGTTTTCGCCCTGCCCTTCGCGTAAGGGCGCCAACAAAGCGAAAGGCAATAAAATTACGATAACAGCAGCGGAAAAGGCCGTGAAGCCAAAGACCACCCATTTACTCTGCTGGCGTTGGGCGGCGCTGGAAACGCGATGGTAGCGATAAATCTGACCAATAACCCCGATCAGGACTAACAAAATAAGAGGCGAAAATTGGGCCAGGGCCCGCAAAGTAGTCGCCTCGGCCAGAATGGCGATGGGCGGCACTAACTGGGGATAAATGAACCACAAGCCACTATATAGGATGAAGACCCAAGCTAACCAGCGCGTCCAACGCGGCACAAAACGGCCGTCGGGAAATAAAAAAAACACCAATAGGAGCAGGTCAAAAGTTAGAATCCGCAGCAAAAGGACCGGCCAAAACCAGATGGCGCTAACGGCGCTGAGTGCGTCGATTAGGGGGGTACTCACGCTTTGGACGATGAAGGCGGCCGAAACCAACAATGCCATCCAATCATCAGCAGCCTTCCAGAAGATCAAGGTCCCTACGGACAGAAAAAGTAGAGCAAAACCGAATTCGATAGCAGTGAAATAGACGGCGAAAAAATCATTCGACAAGCCAATCTGACCCAAAGCCTGGCCAAAACCATAGGGATCGCCCCTCAATAACGACAGGCGCGCCGGGATGCCGGCCAATAACATGCCAGTGACCAGCATCAAAATCAAGAACCAGCCCAAGCGCGCCGGCCGTCGCCAGCGCTCAGAGATGATGGTGCTATGGTCTGAACTCATTTGCCTCGCTATCCCGTGCGGTTAACTGATTCCGGCCGGCTTGGAAACCAACACGATATCTTTATGCGGCCTGGAAAACGCTGAATTCTGGATACCTCGCCCGGTACCCTAACCGGTGACTCAACCAAACCAGCGGCGAGAAGAGCGTCTTCTGAAGCCCGGCCGGCAGGCCCGGCAAATACGTGTCCATCACCGGAAAGAGAGCCATTACCTGCCAGAAAGTCACCGCGCCTTTTGAATCAACCTTTCCCCTGGCCGCCAGGCCAAAGGCGGTCTCCCAATAGGTCAACAGTTCTCCGGCCGGCCGGATATCGGTGATGAAGCGCAATTCTTCGCCGGCGGCATTCCAGAAAGCATGAACAGTCTCCGGCGGAATCACAACGGAATCGCCGGCTTCGAGTAGTCGTTTCTGTCTCTTATCGCCGACGATCACGCCCAGGCGACCGCTCACGGTCTCAAAACATTCTTCAGCTACATGATGGTAGTGCAAGGGGATATATTGTAGCGGCTCTTCTCGAGACGGTACAACATATTCGATCTGCAACAGTTCGCCATTCGTCTGGGCGCCGGTCTTGAGAATAATCACTTGGTGACCGGTCACAGGATTTTCGAGACTGAACTTTGTTTTCGCCATGGCTCTTTCCTCCGAGATCATTGAGTCACGCCGGCCAATCTTTTCCAGCCCAGGAATAGACCCAGCGCCAGGCCGTATAACAGGTGAAACAAGGCGGTATTCACCATTGGTAGGTCCGAGAAGGCCGTGTCGATGCCCGTTTGCGAAGCACCTTCGGCCACCAACAGCAGAATAAGGCCGTAAAGTAGCCCAAACAACCAAGCCCTACCACTAGCCCAAGGCCAACCCCGGTCGAGCCAACGGTAGAGGACGGCAAACAAAACGCCATAAACCGCGGAAACCGCCAGGTGCACCAGGCCGCCGGCCAACACTTGTCCTTGGGTTGGATCAAATGGCCCCAAGACGGCCGCCAGCGTTTGACCGCTGATAAGTCCGACGATCACCAGGTAAGTCACGCAGATGATCCCGGCTCCGACTCCTGCCAGCAAGCCATCAACGGCCGCATCGCCGGTCGTTTGCTCTTGTACATAAACACGTCTTTGCTCTTTCATGTGATTCCCCTTACTTCATTACTTGGTGAATATTCATCATCTGGCCTACAGTCTACCCTTGCGTCGTCTACAAATCGTTACGAAAACCATTACGAGTGCTTGATCGTAGCGAAATTGGAGTACAATGGGGCCGCTATGGCTCGTTTGAACATCTACCTGCTGGGCGCGCCGCGCATCGAACATGATGGGCGGCCGGTCGAACCCGATACGCGAAAAGCCATTGCCTTGCTGGCCTATTTAGCCGTGACCGGCAAGCGCCATACACGAGACGTCCTGGCAACTCTACTGTGGCCCGAATTTGACCATATCCGTGGTCGGGCAGCGCTGCGCCGCACCCTTTCAGCTTTAAAATCCGCTCTAAAAGATTATGGTCTAGATATCCAACGCGACTCCCTGGCCCTAGACCCGGCGGCCGATGTTTGGGCAGACATTGGTAACTTTCACGAGCTTCTGGCTGAGTGTACTACCCATGGCCATCCGGCTTATGAGGTCTGTCCACATTGTCTCGAGCCACTCATGAAGGCCATCGATCTCTATGATAATGATTTCATGGCCGGATTTTCCCTGCGCGACAGCGTTGATTTTGACGACTGGCAATATCTGCAAGCCGAAGAGTTGCGCCGAGAAATGGCAAGGGCTCTAGACAACTTGAGCCAATGTCACGCCCAGCAAGATAACTACGAAACAGCCATCGACTACGCTCGCCGTTTGCTGCAGCTAGATCCCTTGCGCGAGTCGGCGCACCGGCAGTTGATGACCTTCTACGCTCTAAACGGGCAGCGGTCGGCCGCGTTACGCCAATATAGGAGTTGCGTACGCACCCTGGAAGAAGAGTTGGGCGTGCCGCCGCTTGAAGAAACGATGAATCTGTACGAGCGAATCTTAGCCGGACAGATCGAGGCTCCGCCAACGAAGCATCTGGAAACAACCCAGGGAACAGGTGAGACTTTATCTTCCGCCAGGCCATTGATCCCCCACCATGATCCCGACTCATTCCGCGACCGTCTCACAACAGCCCAATTGCCGCTTGTCGGCCGGACGAATGAATGGCTCGCCATCCTCGACTGGTATGGCGGCGTCTCGGCTGGCGGTCGCCTGCTGGTCCTAGAAGGCGAAGCCGGCATAGGAAAAACCCGCCTGGCCCAGGACTTCCTGACCTATGCCCGCCAACAGGGCGCCACGGCAGTGACGGCCCAATGTTACCAGGGAGAATCAAACCTCGCTTACTCCCCCTTCATCGAGGGCCTCTCGGAAGTCGTAACGGCCGAGGATCTCGGCGACAGCTGGCGGGTATTGCCTGATTTCTGGTTGGCCGAGGCCTGCCGCCTGGTTCCTGATCTCATGCGGCTCAAGCCAGGTCTACCACCACCGGCTCCATTGGATAACCCCGGAGGCCAGAGCCGGTTTTTTGAAGCCATCAGCCGTTTGATTCAGGCGCTCTGTGGCCAATCGCCTCCAGGCATTCTGTTCCTTGACGATATCTATTGGACCGACGAAGCGACCCTCGATCTGTTGGCTTATCTGCTGCGCCGGTTGCATAATCATCCCCTATTCGTGATCCTGACTTGGCGCGCCGAAGAGGTGCCGGCCGGTCATCGCCTGCAACAAATGTTAGCCGATGCCCAGCGTGCAGGTATGGGTCACCTGATCGCCCTCGACCGCTTAAATGAATTGCAGGTGAAGCAGTTACTCCAAGCGGCTCCGGTCACGACAACCGAAGAAGACGATTTTTTTCGTCGCCTGTACCGTGAAACCGAAGGTCTGCCCTTTTTCCTGACCGAATACCTGGCCATGCTTGCAACCGAAGTTGGCCTGGAAGGACCGGCCGGGACGTTTGATTCAACTATCCTGAATAGCCTACCCAGACCGGACAACGTGCGTGACCTGCTGCGCTCCCGGCTAGCCGTTATCAGTGAGACCTCACTGCAATTACTGCACACGGCCGCCGTCATCGGCCGCTCCGTCGACTTCGACATCCTCAGAGAAGCCAGCGGCCGCGACGAGGAAGAAACCATCTTTGCCTTGGAAGAGTTATTGGCCCGTGGTCTTGTCGTCGAAAGGATGGTCGATAGCAGCAAGAAAGATTCCATAGCCGAACGTCGTTCGGCTCCAATCTCCCCAATCTACGATTTCAACCACGAACAATTACGAGCCCTGGTTTACGAAGAAACCAGCTTCGCCCGGCGTCGCCTGCTGCACCGGCGCGTAGCCCAAGCCCTGATCGCCGATCGTCGCGACGCCGGTCATTTTGACTACGGAGCAGCTTCGGCGGCCGTCATCGCCCATCATTTCCAACAAGCCGGCGACGAAGAGAGCGCAGCCGCTTACTTCATACAAGCCGGTGATGAATCGCGGGCTCTTTACGCCAACGCTGAAGCCCTGGCTCACTACCAAACCGCGCTGGCGCTTGGCCACCACCAGCCGGTCACCTTACACGAAGCTATCGCCGATCTACACACCCTGCGCGGCGAGTATGATGATGCCCTAAACGCTTATGAGTCAGCGGCGGCTCTGTTGGAGCGGAGCGACACGCCGGACGATCTTCCTCGGCTGGAGCACAAAATCGGCAACGTCTACCAGCGTCGAGGCGAGTTGGAGCTGGCCTACGGCCAGTACCAGGTGGCTCTCGAGGCCATGCGTGATCAGGGACAACAAGCCCGCCTCTTAACCGATTGGAGCCTGACGGCCCACCGTGCCGGCGAAGGCGAACAGGCCGCCGAACTTGCGAGCCGCGCCTTGGACCGCGCTCAAGAAGCGAACGACTTGCAGGCCCTGGCGTTAACGAACAATGTTCTGGGCATCCTGGCCAAGAGCCGGGGCGAGCTGAAGGAGGCCCAACGGTATCTGGAAAATGGTCTCGAAATGGCCGAACGCTTGCGAGATCCTGGCGTCACCATCGCCACATTGAACAATCTGGCCCTCATTTACAGCGCGACCGGCGATGCTGGGCAGGCCCTTGCGTTGGCCGAACGAGCCTTGGATCTATGCCTGGAATTCGGCGACCGGCACAGGGAAGCGGCTTTACACAACAATCTGGCCGACATCTTGCATGCCGGCGGCCACTCTGAGCAAGCCATGGCTCATTTGAAGCAGGCCGTTGCCATCTATGCCGACATCGGCGCCGAGGCCGGCAGCGATATCAGCGAATGGCGGCCCGAGATCTGGAAGCTAAGCGAATGGTAAATCGAGGGAATGGCCGGTCCCACCCTGCCCTTTACCAAATGCCTGGTATCAGGCGATAGCGAGTCGCCTCACCGTATTCCACATAGCCCGACAGCTCTTCCCGCAAGGTTTTGTCTTCCAACGATGCGCGTACAATCACGCTGGTGATGGCGATTCCACCGGGAATCAGTGCCCACCAACTGCCTAGCGCCAGGGGCGTAAACAGAAAAGTAATAATCAACCCGGCGTACATGGGGTGGCGCACATAGTGGTAGGGGCCATCGGTGACGACCACATGATCCCGTTCTTCCTGCACCCGCACCGTCGTAATGAGGTAATTATTCACCAACATCGCCCAATAGGGCAGGATCATTCCCGGAATAAGCATGATGAAAGATGTAACTTGCAGCCACAATGGTACCGTTGACCAGCCCAGGCGGTAATCTAAGCCGGCCACCAACGGTAACAGGATCATTTGGGGCGCGTATACCCACATGATCACCTTGTCCCAGGACTTTTCAATCTGAACTTTGCCGCGTTCGTTGATGATGCCGGGATTATGGCGGATGACGTAAAGGCCGGCCGTAAAGAAGACGGCCAGTTGCAGGACCACATAAGTCCAGGCGGCCGGATAGCGCAGCGTACCAGCACCCAAAAATAGGATGGCCCAGCCGATTGCCATGGTCAACAACACTTGGACGATGCGACCCTTGCCGGCCTTATCCAATGATGGTCTTTCTGGCCTGGTAGATATTGAGCGTGACATGTCAGACCCCCTTATAAAAGCAACCTTCGTCTGTCAAAGATAACAACGACGGCCTAATTCATTGTATCATCAATGAATCAGCGCTTCACGAGCGAGAGAACGGCCCTGGTCCGTCAGCGCCAGGTAACCACTATCCCGCTTCACCAGTTCCCGCCGCTGGGCCATGTTTAACACCTGGCCGGCGAAGTCAGGCTGCCAGCGCAGATGGTCTTGTAGATGTTCGATGGTGCATTCACTGGCCGCGGCCGGCGTATCTTCATGATTCATCAGGTGCATGGCCAGGGATGTTTGGGCGAATTCCCACTTTTGATGTCGTCGCCGCCGGGTGGAGGCCAGCATGCCTCGCTTGGGCGAAAGCAGAAAAGCCAACAGGAAGGCCAGGCCGGCCATCGTAGCCATGGAGCCGGCGATATTGGCGTCCAACACCCGCGCCAGCCAGTAACCACCAATGGCCGAAACAGTGCCAATGAGCGCCGCCAGGCCCAACATCTTGGGTAGACTATCGGTCAACAAGTAGGCGGCTGCCGCCGGGGCGATCATGAGGGCCACCACCAGGATCGATCCCACGGCATCAAAGGCGCCGACGGCCGTTATTGACACCACGCTCATCAAGCCATAATGAATTAAGGCCGGAGATAGACCCAGGGTTGCCGCCAGTCCTGCATCAAAAGTGGCCAGCTTCAGTTCCTTGAAAAAGAAGCTGATGAAGGCGATATTGAGCAATAAGATCCCACTCATGACAGCCAGCGATTTGGGCAAACTAAATCCAAGGATGTCCAGCCGGTCAAAGGGCGCGAAGGCCAATTCGCCCAGCAACACGGCGTCGGCATCGAGATGCACCCCACCGGCAAAGCGGGAAATGAGGATCACGGCCAGGCTGAACAAGGCCGGGAAGACCAGGCCAATGGCCGCATCCTGCTTCACCAGCCTGGTCCTGTTGAGAAGTTCCACCAGGCTGACAGTGACCAGGCCCATGGCGGCCGCGCCAAAGATCAGCAGCGGCGATTCCATCGAACCGACCAAAAAGAAGGTGACCACGATGCCTAACAGGACGGTGTGGCTGATGGCGTCGCTCATCATGGCCATGCGGCGCAGCACCAGGAATACCCCTGGTAAAGCGCAGGCCACGGCCACGACGGCGGCGATCAGTTGAATTTCAATTTGTGATACAGTCATTATCTTTTACCCGTTCGCCATAAATCTTTCGGCTTCTTCGGCGCCGACCGTGGTCAAAGCCCAGCGCTCCTCGTCAATCTGTCGCACCCAGCCCAGATCGGTCAGGACCGTAAGGCTTTTGCGGACGCCGAATTTGCCGAAGCTCATGGTTTGTAAAGCAGCTGTTTCGTGGGCATGCTGTGGATTTTCATGCTGTTGGGCCAGGCGGTATAAGTTGGACAGGACGGCGCGCACACGTAGATTTTCGTTACTACGCCGGCGGCGTAACCAGTTCCAGAGCAATCCACGATTGGGGGCAACTAAAAATGAGACCAGCACGATGGCGCTTATGGATAGAACCACCAGCGGGCCGGTGGATAGTCCGCTGCCCAGGCTGCTGATCATCGCCCCGCTGACGCCGGCGATGGCGCCAAATATGGCTGCCAGTAATACCATCAGGCTCAAGCGGTCTGTCCATTGGCGGGCGGCCGCGGCCGGCGCCACGATCATGGCGCTCATCAATACCACGCCCACCGCCTGCAAGCCGATGATGATGGCCACCACCAACAAAGTCGTCAGCAGCACATCTAGCAAGCGCATAGAAAAGCCCAAACTGGCACCAAAATCGACGTCAAAGCTGAGTAACTTCAATTCCTTCCAAAACAGGGCCATGAGCAACAAAGCGCCGCCACCGAACACGGCCATGGTGATCACATCTCGTTCCAGCAGCGTGGCCGCCTGGCCGAAGAGAAAGTTGTTCAGGCCGGCCTGCCGGGCATCGGGATTACGCTGCAAAAAGGTGAGCAACATCAAGCCAAAGCCAAAAAAGACCGACAGAACAATGCCCAGCGCGCTGTCACCCTTAATGCGCGAATGGCGGGTGATGACCATCAGGAACAGGGTGCCCAGGATACCGGCCACGGCCGCGCCTAACATGAGGATCGCCGGGGATTTGCTGCCGGTTATCATGAAAGCCAGCACGACCCCGGGCAAAGCGGCGTGGGACATGGCGTCGCCCAACAAGCTCTGCCGCCGCAAGACGGCGAAGGAACCCAATGCGCCGCTAACCAATCCCAGGGTAGCCGCGCCTAGAGCTACGGTTCTCAGCGTATAGTTGAATAGTAGATCGCTAAACAATTCCATAAGACAATTCCCTGCCTCACTCGCCTATCTCAACCGGCCGGGCATACGATTCGTTGACTAAGGCCGATCCATTACCATTTGGCTGTGATAGGAAGTTGACCTTGCCGCCATAAGCCAGGCGCAGATTCTCTTCGGTAAACACCCGGCCCACCGGACCGCTGGCGATGCGCCGGACATTGAGCAGGGTCACCCAGTCGAAATATTCCGGCACCGTCTGCAAATCGTGATGAACGACCACGACGGTTTTGCCCGCTTGGCGCAGCTCTTTGAGCAAGGCCACGATGGCCCGTTCCGTGGTGGCGTCAACGCCCTGGAACGGTTCGTCCATGAAATAGACCTGGGCATCTTGCACCAAGGCCCGGGCCAGGAAGGTGCGCTGCTGCTGCCCGCCGGAGAGTTGGCTGATCTGCCGGTGCGCATATTTGCTCATGCCCACCTTCTCCAGCGCTTCCAGGGCCATTTCTTTCTCTTTTTGACCCGGCCGGCGCAGCCAGCCCAGATTGCCGTAACGCCCCATCATCACCACGTCCAGGACGCTGGTGGGAAAGTCCCAATCCACGCTGCCTCGCTGGGGTACATAGCCGACCAATTTGCGCTGTTCATCATAGGGCCGGCCGTAAATCAAAACGCGACCGGCGGCCGGTTTGAGCAA
>JAHEJP010000219.1:6916-8943 GCA_024638855.1 Chloroflexota bacterium | reverse complement strand
CAGCCGAACGCCCTGGTATTTGGCTGGTGGGATACAGCTCCGGGATTGCAATACATGCAGCTAGTGGAAGGACAGCGACCAGACGTGACAGTCATCAACCGCTTCTTGATAGGGAGCGACGAGATGAACCAGCTCATTTTGAGTGAGTTAGGCCAGCGCCCCATCTATATCAACAATCCACCCATTGAACTACTCAAAGTGGCTAAAGTTACTCCTGTTGGATCGTTGTACAACCTGGAGCCAAACAAAATCGTCTCCGGTGATCAGAGATAGACATTGAACTGTCACCTATATACACAATTAAACAAACTTGGAAAAATGATAGATAAGTATAAAGGAGTGTTTTCAATGAAGTCTTTAAATAAAGAACAAATTACCCGCCTCACGCTAACACTTGTTATTCTCTTGTCCGGTGCAGCCATGATCCCCTTTGTGGATTTGCCAGTCGGAGCCATCGGGTGGGAGACTTTGATAGGTGTTTATGAAGCTGATTTATCGGTTAACGAAACCAGTGGCGCACCCGGAAGCATTTTTGCATTTACCGGCAGCAACTATCCACCAAATAGCCTGGCTTCCATCTATGTGAATGGCGAAGTTAAGGGAAGCGTCATGACGGATGCATTAGGAACAGCGACATTTAAGCTTAACACGACCGAGGCGGATCCAGGCACATATAACGTCACACTAGAAGTCAACATTAACGCTACTGCGACGCAAAGTATCGAGCTGGTCGTACCGGGCCCCATAGTCACCCCGCCGGTCGGATTTGATGGGCCCACATTCTTCCTAGGTTTTCCCAACCCCATATTCTTGCCCGTCGTATACCATTAGCAATGAAATGACCTTGATACGACTAGCATAAGGAGTCATCTTATGAATATCGCCTTAGATAACAAGGATAATATTAATCGACAGCTAAGGTGGTGGTCTGAACTGCGTGTGGCCCGCTGGATTTGGATGCCATTACTACTTTTTGGCGTAACGCGACTCGGCATCGCTTTAGTTGCTTACCTGGCAGTGCCTCTGATAGCCGATTCCACTGTGCCTATTTACCATCTTCGACCAGCGCAAAACGTGATTCTTGATGTTTTTGGAAGCCGCTGGGATACGGGCTTTTATGTGAGCATCGCCGAAGATGGATATCAGTATGATGGCGTTGAGTTGCCTTCAGTGGCATTCTTCCCCTTGTTGCCTCTGTTGATGCGAACCCTGACACCCTTGGTGGGTGATTCGCTGTTGGCTGGCCTTCTTATCAGCAATGTGGCCTTGTTGTTGGCGACGGTTCTCTTCTATAGATTCGTCACTGCAGGTTGGGGGCAGCAAACGGCCGATAGGGCCGTCTGGTACTTCCTCATCTTTCCAGCCGCTTTTTTCGGCTCAGCCATTTACACAGAATCGCTGTTCTTGCTGGGTGCAATTGGCGCGCTATATTTTGCTCGACGTGGTTATTGGGAAGTCGCAGGATTGCTGGGGATCGCCACGGCAATGACCCGATTTATTGGCATCGTTGTGGCTATCATTTTGCTCGTAGAGTGGTGGGTCCAGCGGCGGTCTGCTATAGAAAACCAACGGCCGTCTCTTTTTACTCTGTTCGCCCCTGCTGCCGTACCCCTGGGTACTCTTGCCTATATGGCTTACCTGCAGCGCACCTTCGGCGATCCGCTGGCCTTTGTGAATAGCGCAGCCGCCTGGGCTAGGCAACCACAATCCCCATTTATGATGCTGACAAGTTTGATCGATACGCCCGTTGGAGGTTGGGGATCCGCGCTGCTGTCTGGCAGCATTCATGTCGATAATTGGCTAGATTTCACTTTCGCCGCGATTTTTCTCACACTGGGTTTTATATTGCTTTACAAGAAACACTGGAGCGAAGGAATATTTGTCACCCTTGGGGTTTTAATCTCTTTGAGTTCAGGTCTGCTAATGAGCCAACGTCGCTATATGTGGGTCTTGTTCCCAGCCTTCATCGTGCTGGCACAGTGGGGTGACCGGCCATGGGCCGATAAGCTCATCACCACCATATCTTT
>JAHEJP010000219.1:0-6816 GCA_024638855.1 Chloroflexota bacterium | reverse complement strand
GCCACCGCTAACCGTATCCTGAGAGAACACCTTCTTAATGCTTTCACTTCATTAGTGACATAGCTCAACATGACTCAAGGTGAATAATATGGAACAGTTTGAAGTTCACGATCCCGCCATTATGGCAAATGCACGCGCGATTTTAGATGCGGCTGGCGGCCCAGAAGGCATGGCGCGCGAAGTAGTATCGGCAGTTGAACGCAATGAAGAGTGGCGCGGCAAGAGCTGTCTTAACCTGCTGGCGCCGGAAGCGCCTACGAGCCCGATGGTACGCCGGATGCTTTCGGCCGAAATTGGAACCCGCGCCGCCGAAGGCCACATCGGCCATGTCAATCGCTGGTTTGCCGGCACACAATTTATTGATGAGGTTGAATCCCTTTGCGTTGAACTGCTAAAAAAAGCTTTCCGTTGCAATTATGCTGACCACCGCCTGATGGGTAGCATGATCGGTAACATGGCCTTCTATCATGCGCTTTCTCAGCCGGGAGACCGGGTCATGACGGCAGCACAGCCGTTTGGCGGCCACTCTAGCAATCGCTACGAGGGCCCGGCCGGCACACGTGGTGTTGAGATTTTTGATATCCCGTTTGATCCGGAAACCCTCGACGTTGATCTGGACAAATTTGAAGAAGAGGCGCAGCGATTTCGGCCGAAATTGGTCGTCATGGGGATGTCGATGACCCTCTTCCCCCTGCCCGTGCGCGAAATGGTCAACGTCATCGAACCGTGGGGCGGCAAATTCATCTACGACGGTGCCCATCAAGCAGGATTGATCGCTGGCGGTCAATTCCAGGACCCGCTGGTGGAAGGTGCAGCCCTGCTCACCGGGTCGGCGGGCAAAACGTTCAGCGGCCCGCAAAGTGGCATGATAATGTGGAACGACGCCGAGCTAACTGAACCACTCACCGATGCGATCTTCCCCGTTCTGGCGGCGACCCATCAAGTCAATCGCGTCGCGGCTTTGGCGGTAGCGGCGGCTGAAATGCTCGAATTCGGCAACGTCTACATGGCCCAAATCGTCAAGAACTCACAGGCATTGGGCAAGGCGCTTGAAGATCGCGGCATTCCCATGCTGGCAGCCGAACACGGCTACTCGCAAAGCCATCAGGTGATCGCCAAGGTGGGCGAGTTTGGTGGCGGGCTAGATGTTGCCCACAAGTTGGCCGAAGCCAATCTCATCACCAACAAGAACCTGATTCCAGGCGACAAACCTGAGGATTGGGACCGTCCCAGCGGATTGCGCATTGGCACAATCGAAGTCACTCGTCTTGGTTTGATGGAAGATGATATGGCCGACATCGCCGAATTTATGGCCCGTGTCCTGGTCAAAGGGGAAGCGACAGTTTCCGTTCTCGAAGATGTACTTGCCTATCGCCGGCCTTTACAGACGTTCTACTATAACTTCGACAATGGCTGGCCCAAAGGTGTGGGGAGCGGTCGCTGAGGAACTGGTTCAAACTCGTTTCAGGCTCGGTCGGGTGCGGGAAAAGGAGTAGGTTGTGTCCCTGGCATGGGCCTAAATGGCAGTTCTTTGGTTATCGTATCTCTAAATTCAAGCAGCATTCGCTCTTGAGGTACTAGAGGGCAGCTAATTCAGTTGGACTGAGCTGGTCCATTGTCATAAATTTGGTGGGCTTAACTCTAACGATGAGATTATCCACATTCAGCATTTCTTGTAGCGTCGGTGTCTGGAGTGCTTCTACTCCGACGTAACGGCTATATATGCGCTTGGTTAGTTTTTTAACCATCTCGTTGTTTTCGATAAGCGTCGCCTGTCCCTCGAGAATGACATACCTGAGTCGCAATCCACCCTCGGATACATCAACTGTGATGGCGATGTTTGGGTTTTTTCTCAAGTTATTAGCTTTGACTGCGCTGCGGGCGGTCTCGAAGTAGAAGTAACCATTTTCCCAAAGATACCAGACAGGTGCGACGTGTGGCCGGCCGTTCGGGCGAACGGTTGCCACCCGGGCCAGGTGTACGCCGTTCAAAAAGGTATCAATCTCAGCTTGCGACATTGCCATAGATATTACTCCTCGCCTGTATGGATTCTTGCTCAGAGTATAACTTGTTCTGATTTGAAAATCCGCCCAATCTCGTTTCGACTTACTTGTAGCCGATTCCGAAAGGTCACCAGAGTCAGGTGAATCTGCTTTTTGAATCCGCGAACGGACGGGGAAGGGCATCTTTCAAATTGAAATGGGAACTGCCAGCGGCCGAAGGCGTCCGTTTACCCTAACGTTTGATGTGTCGAACTCGCCCGCGGCTATATTACCGAGCCTGTCATCGATACAAGAGATGACACCGCCGGCCGCCATCCATCAGCGCCCGCTCCCCAACCATCTCATCTCTGGCAGCAGTAGATCCGGCCGGCCCTTGACAGGACCGTCTCTACGCTCCGAACAGCTGGCCCCTGCCTGAGGCCGGCTCATTCAAGTGAAGCGTACGGGACCCACGCGCCGGGCAGGCTATGATCTATTGGATCTGGCGTCTGGGAGGCTGTGCTCGACCTCAGGTCGGCGTGCCCGGCAGCGATATATTCATAGCTAGCGAAAGATGATTTGAGTACTCGAAGCACCGTTGGTCAGAACCGCGTGGACGAAAAAGGGCTGACCGTCCTCCAGTTCGCCTCTGGCTACGAAGTTGATCATCGGATTATTCGCAGCGCCAGTAGGGTGCAGCGTTTCATTGTAAAAGCTTGCCGAACCGGTCATAAGGGACGGCAAACCCGCTAACTCACTTATATCCAGTTTGTCATCAGCCATAGCAGCTTGCAGCTGTGGCCAGCTTACAAACCATACCGGTACAGCGCCAAGTCCGTGCAGCTTGATCTGGATGGGATTCGAATTCCCTGGCTCGCCATCCCAGACGATGAAGCCGTCCGTGGTGGGCGGCGTACAGCCGAACGCTTTCTCAAAGTCATAGAAGTCGAGAAGATTAAATCCCGGTGGCACACACTCTGGCGGCCGGTAGAAGATGATGGCTGCCCACTTGTCATTATGGAAGGCCTCGCCGCGCTCAATGCGGGCGTAGAAGGGCAAGTCCCCCCCACCTTCGGTGCGGGTATTGGCCTGGGCGCCTGACGGGCTGATCAGTAGAAAGGCCGCCAGGGCGGGCAGAAGGAGCAGGCCTGCAAGACAGGTACTCAAATTCAGACGTCGCATGGTTGACCTCCTTATGCGAATAGTGATCAGGATAATACTGAGGGAAATCTGGCAGGTATTCCGGTCTCTTTTACCGCGATCCACTTTCTGTTGGCTCTCCTTGACCAACACCAGCCACAGTTATAGTTTAATCATAATGGGGCTATGCCGGCCGTCGAAAGAGCCATGTCATACAAAAGGGCGTACAGTATCTCATACATTTGGCATATAATGCTGCTAGACGTAATGTGAGCTGGCCATCTAGCTGGGCGAAGGAGCAGGAGCATGAATGATAAGGGTGAGGCCGCGTTTGGGGCATGGTTGAAGCACCGGCGCAGAATGCTTGATTTGACCCAGGTCGAATTAGCCAGTGAAGTTGGCTGCGCCGTAGTGACGATCCAGAAGATTGAATCGGCCAAGCGGCGGCCGTCCAAACAGATGGCCGAAAGACTGGCCGACGTACTACAGATACCAGTGGTTGATAACCCGGCTTTCCTCGCCTTCGCCCGTCTCGGGTGTGAGGGACAGCGCTTTGTTGCCGCTCAGAACGACGGTCGCCATACCTGGCCTTGCGGGCAGCACCGGCCATCCAATCTGCCCTGGCCGCCCACCCGCTTGATCGGCCGCGAGCAGCAGTTGGCTAGCATCAAGCAGCGGCTGGCAACCGGAAGCACCCGCCCGGAAAACAGCCGGCTTATGACCCTGGTCGGCCCGCCGGGGGTCGGCAAGACGCGATTGGCCATCGAGGCAGCAGCCAGCCTGGTTGTTGACTTTGCCGACGGGGTCTACTTTGTTTCCTTGGCGCCCATCAACGATCCGGAGAAAGCCGCCCAAACCATCGCCGAGGTCCTAGGGGTCAACGAGATCGGCGATCACGGTTTCAGCAGCCGACTGAAAGAGTACCTGACCGACAAGCACCTGCTGCTGGTGCTGGACAATTTCGAGCATATCCTGGCTGCCGCGCCGTTGGTCAGCACGCTGCTGGCCTATTGTCCCTGGCTAACGATCATGGCCACCAGCAGGGTCCCGCTAGCGATCCGGGCCGAGCGGCAGTTTCCGGTGCCGCCCTTGACCTTACCCGACGACCATTCACTGCCAGCCGATCCGCAACGACTTCTGGATTATTCGGCCGTGGCCTTATTTGTCGAACGGGCCAAAGATACGACACCCGACTTTACCATGACGGCCGGCAGCGCCGGCCCCATCGCTGCCCTCTGTGCTCGCCTCGACGGCCTGCCACTGGCCATTGAGTTGGTGGCTGCCCGGACCAGCCAGTGGCCTATTCAAAAGGTCCTGGAACAGCTCCAGGGGCGGACGCTCCTCGAAACGGCCGGGCTGCGCGATCTTGCCGAACGGCATCGCACCTTGTACCAGGCCATCGATTGGAGTTATGGGTTGCTGGATCCAGCCGAGCAGCGGCTGTTGGCTTGCTTGAGCGTTTTCAGCGGCGGCTGGACGGCCGAGGCGGCCGCCTCAATACTAGGTGACCGCCCAGTTCAAGCAGCTCTGGAACAGCTCTGCTCCCTGGCCGGCAAGAACCTGGTGGTGTTGATACGGCGAGATGACGAGCCCCGCTTCAGCATGCTCCAGACGATCCGGACCTATGCCCAGGAGCGATTAGCCGCCTCGGGTGAAGAAACGGTTGTTCAGCGGCAGCACGCCGCGTACTATCTGTCGCTGGCCGAGCAAGCTTCGCCTCACCTGCACACTGCCGGCCAAATGCAGTACCTGGACCGCCTGGAAGATGAGCGTGGTAATTTCCGACAGGCGCTGGGCTGGTTCCTGGACACGGCCGGCGATGGCGCCCGAGGCCTGCGGCTGGCTGGCGCCCTGGCCTGGTTCTGGAATATGCGCGGTGAGGTTGGCGAGGGGCGTTACTGGCTGGCTCGGGCGCTGCAGGCCGGCGAACAAACCGCGGCTGGCGCCCGCATCCAGGCTTTGATTTCGGCCAGCGGGCTGGCCTGGCAGCAGGGTGACTTGGTCGCCTCTCGCGCCTATTCTGACGAAAGCATTGCCTTGTGTCGGCGGTCAGGTCAAGCCGACAGCTTCAACATGGGCCTGGCTATGTGCGGCTTGGCCAACATCGCCATCTACCAACTCGACCGTGAGGCGGTTTACCAGGCCTCGACCAAAGCGCTGGCGCTATTTAGCAAGCTTGAGGATCGCTGGGGGATGGGCCTGGCCCAGTGCCTTCTGGGTGAGGTCCCGCTGCTAGGCCAGGACTGTCAGGCTGCCCGCGATTGCTTTGCCAAGGGGTTGGCCTGGCTGCGGCCGACCGGCGACCGCTGGGCCATAGGCATCGCCCTCATGGATCTCGGTTATGCGAACTTGCTGCTTGGCGACCTGGCGGCTGCCCAAGCCCAGCTCGAGGAGAGCGTCGCCCTGCTGGGCGCTGTTGGCGAGCGCTTCTGCCGGGCGATGTCGCTCAACTTCCTGGCTCAACTTGGCCAGCAACAAGGCAAATTCGAGCAGACGGCCGCGTTATACCGGGAGAGCCTTGATCTACTGCGTAAAATGGGCGTTGAGGCCAGCATCGCCGACGTGCAGTTTAACCTGGCCAGATTCGTTCAGGCCCACGGCTACCTTGATCTGGCCGGACGTCTGTACCGTGAGTGCCTGGTCCTCTTCTCTAAACAGGGCAACATGGTCCGGGTGGCCCAATGTGAAACCGGCTTGGCCGCCATGGGCAGCCGGTGGTAAGCGGGCACCTTAATGCGTTTCGGGGAAATTTGTTGGCTTTTAAGACTCGTCGGCTTCTGTCGTAGGCGTTGGAGCTTCCGGTGTCGGCAACTGCACCCCTGGGCCGTATTGGTAAATATTCTGCCAGGGAATATAGTTGCTCACTAAAGTATCCTGGCGAATCAACTCGCCATTGGCATTAAGAACAGTTCGCCCAACCGTAACATCTGCGCCTTCAACCGCCCAATCAACCTGCTCTATTTCGCCTTCAGCTAACTCCTCGTTAAACTCCCACACATCAGGTTTAGGCGGCACGACATTGGCGATTATCGGATCATCTTTAATGATTTCCCTGCCCAGCCCTGTACTGTAGAACTTGAAGGTCAGGGATGAATTGGCCTCGCTGTAGTAATTTTCGATTAACAAATGGTAGGGCGTATCGTTTATGAAGCGCAAGTCCACTATTGGCGAGTAAACGGTGGCATCCATGCCAGGTCCTTCCCCATCATCATAGTAGCCAACCTGGTAGCCATGCTGCCACCTTTCGACAATCGGAAAACCGGCCCAAAAAGCGGCTTGAAAAGCAGTGGTGCTGACCTGGCAGACGCCACCGCCGACGCCTTCAATGGTTCGACCACCAAAGATTATTAGGCCTTGTTCATATCCTTGTTCGGCGCTCACTTCGCCTAAGTATTTATTAAAAGAGAATTCTTCACCCGGGGCGATGACGATGCCATAAAAATTGCTCGCTGCTTGGGCGATATTGTGCATGCGTTCATTAGATGATCCATAGAACCAGGTCGTGCTCTCGCTGACCAGTTCGGTGATACCCAGTTCCTCGCCCGTCGCTCCTGCATGAACCGTCGGCACGATCTCCTTCAATATGAAAGGCATCGAACGGTTTGGCGTCCTTACTTGTTCGAGAAATTGTGCGGCCGTGGATTCGATATCTAGGGCACGGCCGTTGCCGTGGGCTTCAACCAGGACTAACTCT
>JAHEJP010000012.1:8873-31088 GCA_024638855.1 Chloroflexota bacterium | reverse complement strand
GCAGCCGACACAACTCCGAGGAAACCCTGGCGTCCGCCCGCCAACCATCCATGGCGGCGCCCTTGGCTACCCTCTCGTTCCTAATGCCTACTTTGAATCCAAAACTTTGACGGACACCCTTCGTTCGGGTGGGCGCCTCCACCATCCATACAGGCAGGCTAGCTGCGCTCAACCGAACACAGAGCTTGTCGAAGTGAGTATCAAAGGGCCAGGGACTTCAGACCTCTGGCCCTTTGACTAAGCTAGTTGTTTGGAATCCCGGTCAATCTTACCATCGCAGGTGACCCGTATAGGGGAAGTTGCCCGCGTCGACGTCGTCCTTGAAATCAAGCCGGCCGGTGACCCCATAAAAGTCGCCGTCGCCGCTGCCCGCTATGATCGGGTGTTGGCACCGTCCGAAGACCTGTTCGGCCAGGTTGGGGCAGTCGTCGAACTTACCGGTGAAACGGTACGTCGTGCTGAACGTGCCGTCGTCACCTTCATCGCCACTGCCGACGTAGATCTCGGTACCCGTCTCTATGTAGGTTCCACTGGGCCGGCATTCATAAGACTCGACAAAAATATACAGACAGCCTTCAAAATCACCCGTCAAATTGTTAGCGAAATCAGCGCCTGCGCCGGCCGCATCGCTGCATTCTGCTCCGGCAAAAAAGCCGACCCCCGATATCTGCATCGCGCCCCCGGCGCTCACCGGGGCAACGATCATCAACAAAACCATCACGACGAGAATGATAAAAAATCTCCTGTTCATTAGGATCCTCCTATGTGTATAGGGATTCCCTTTCGGGCAGGGAATCATTCGATTGGCAGTATTCGACCGTGCAAGGGGGGGGCTACCAAATTCAGTCTAAAACAAACCTGTGCGGTCTGTCAACATTGATCCATATTGCACAAAGCAAAACGTACGGGGTTTCAACTTTTTAGCCATTTTAATAACCTGGTCCAAAATCCCCGTACGTTTCCTCACCTCCTATGCAGGCCGGACAACCTGATCCCTGCCCCCTTTCGTACGGGCAAGCCAACCGGCTGAACGAAGTTTAGCCGATCAGCCAAAATCGTGGAGAATGGTGGAGTTGAGCTTGCTCAACCATTCTCCCAAGCTGAAAGCTGAACCGAGCTGAGCGAAGCTCAGCCGTTCAGCCGCTCAGCCGCTCAGCCGTCCACTGTCCCCTCGTACCCCAGTCTACTAATCCGTTAACATGCCCCGGCGACCTCTTTTAGCAGCCATGAGATGGCTTGTCAGAATGGTAAAATACACGTAATCTCTAAACGATCACGCCATCATGGACAGGGTAAAAACCCAATGGAAAAAACAGAAATCAAACATTTTCGCTCTCTTTCCTCGCAGAAGATTTTAGCCCAGCGCCCCGGGACATGGGGTGATTACAAACTGCTGGATGTCCTCGGCTATTTCCACGAAAAAGGTGACCGCAGGCGCGAAGCGGCCGTGAGGGAACTGATCCTGCGCTCGCCCGAGAACGATGAGATGGTCGATTATGGCGACCTCTACTTTTACCAGGTGGACTACGCACGCTGGATACGAGATTACCCGGCCGCCCTTCGCTGGGCCTATGCTGCCCTGGCTTATGGAGAACAACGCCAACCGGGGATGAATCGGGACAATTTGGTCCGTGATATCGCTGAGATAAACTTGCAGGCCGGAGCGTTGGACGTTAGCCTGTCCTTATATAGCCGTTGCCTCGAAGCCCAGCCGGCCGACATCTGGATCTACAATAGCCTGGCCTTAATGTTGCTAGAAGCCGGCATGTTCGGCCTGGCCTTGGAAATCATCGACCGCGCTCTGGAACTGGTAGCCACCGACGATCCCGAACGATTGCAGGAGCAGTTAAGTGGCCTGAGGGATGAGGCCGCTGAAGGGCAAGCCGGGAAAAAAAGCCGCCCGGCCGAAATGACGCCGGCCGTACTGTCCAAATTGCGATCCGCCATGTGGCCCGGCGTACGGCCCGCCACAACTCCTCCAGTAGATTCGGATATCTATCTACCGCCTATCGACTCGCTGATTTCCTTAGAAGGGGCCGGACTGGAGACCACCTACCAAGAGATAATCGCCCAAGGCCCAATCCTGGCGCCCGACTTGATTCGTTTGGCATTTGACGAAAATTTGCGCGGTACGCCCGCTCCGGGCCATGCCCTTGCCCTCTTGCGCGATTTATCGGCCGGACCGATGGCGACCGAATTAGCCGAGCTGTCATCCTGGCTTGATAGAGCCCAAGGCGACTGGCAGCGGAAACTGCTCACCATGCGGGCAGGAAAAGTCGGCGGCTACTACACCGACGAACTCGAAGCTGTAGCGGCCGATACCAGCAACGATTCTTTCGTCCGTGTATCCATGGTTGGCGCCCTGGCGGAGCGGGCTCAAAAGTGCCCTGAACAACGAGAGCGCATCGTCCGGGGAATGCGTGTGCTCTTGACCCGCCCAGAAGCATACGAAGCGGCCGAGGAAAGATTCATCGGTTTCCTCATAGGTGATATGGAAGACCTGGAGGCAAAAGAATTATATCCGGAAATCGAAGCAGCCTTTGCCGAAGACCGGGTCGACCCGACCATTATTTCCTTACAGGATGTGCAAGAAAGCTGGGGCATACCCCTCAGCGAAGTACCTGAACGGCAAAAGGACGGCTTCAACCTTCCTCTGCTTTGCAAAGCTTGCGGGCGAGTTCGCCACCACTTCGTGCAGCACGTCACCGTCGATACTTTTACCATGGATCGGGTGCAAGCTGGAAAAACGGTCAAATACGATCCGTTCATAATGGATCGCGAAATCATCTGCCCAAGATGCGGTTCGCGTGACCAGTACGAACTAACCACACAAGCGAGCTTCCAGTTGATGGTACCGGCTGACGGGCTGGGGGGGCTTGCCGCCCTGCTAAGTGGCCAGGAGGATGCGCCTAAATGGAAACCAAATCCGCGGGTTGAATACTTTGGATCCGTAGTCTTCAACAAACCCATGCACCCCCTCGATGGCCTGGATCGTTACCGAAAGTTAATCGACGCCAATCCGCAAAGCGCCGCCTTATATTTCCGGATGGCTGCGCTGCTGCGTACGATCCACCGCTATCCGCAAGCTCTCGAGGTATTCCGCGAGGGATACGAGCGGGGAACTGATAATCCGGAGTTCATCCTCAATCGGGCCCTGGCCGAGCACGATTTAGGCGATCGAGCGCTGGCCGAGAAACTATACGAGGAATCCATTCGGATGCTTGCGCAAGGACCCAAAGACGATCCCGATATTTACGACAATCTCCAATTTGCCCGTCGGGGTCAACGCTTGCTCAAACGCAAAAAACCAAGCCCCTGGCAAGTTACCGTGATCGCGGGCGAAACGCCGGCTGAAGAAAAACCGAGCTGGCACATAAAACGGCGAAAAGGCCGTCGATCAAAGAAGAAACACCGCCGCTAATACTGCCCAAATAACACCGGCTGCCTCCCGTGCCGATCACTCTCCACCCGGTGCCACCTGCCCTTAGTAACACAGCCAGCCTGTAAACAGAGCGGATTATTCAAGAGACCCTGGCTGCTCGTCCACTATTTTAAGGCCATGCCACTTTGCCCAAGCTCCTTCTGCGTGCCGCGGAACAAAATAGCCAGGGTTATGGTAGCCACAGTCACGGCGCCACCCATACCGAAATTGATAGTCAGAAATAACAGCACATTGATTTGCAGGATGTAACTCAAAAAGCCAATCAGGCAGCAAATCCCATTGACTAAAAAGGCATAGCGAATGACACGCTCAGTCCGGCCGCCTGAAAAAACTGGAACTAAGAAGATTGATGCCAGGCCCAAAAAGAGAGTGAATCCCAGCATGTTGATGGCCGAAACGGCCGACAGCGGGTTTGCCTGGACGATCTGCTCCATGCCGGTTAGCTGACCTTGCTGGATGCTCAAGCGCACGGCCGTCAACTGGACGAAGTAATGAATGCTGATCATCGCCGCGAACAGAATTCCAAAACTTTGACTGATTCTGCTCAGGACTTTCTTTTCATCGTCACTATAATCATGGATTGCTGCCAACAAGATGACAAAGGCAGGCGCAAATACCAACATGCATAACCGCGCTAGACTGGCCCAGAATTGCCCATTCTCTTGAATATAAGCCATATAATCCGACAGGTCAGTCCAGAAAAAGAGGGGTGAAGTCGTTAAGACGGCCACAAAGCAGATCGCAAAAGCGAGGAACGCCAGGGCGCAAATCAGCGCCGACCAAAATCCAATTTGAACGGATAGACGATTCATACGGCAAATCTCCTTCCACGAGTCTAGCTCCGTTGCCTGAAGCTGCTACCTGGCCAATTGTGACCACCGGCCTAACCACTTCCTAAACCGCTAGAAACTGCTGTTCCGCCCAACAGATGCGGAACAGGTTCATTGATGGACTCCGGCCGCGGATTCAAATCGAAGTCGAAAAATCAGAACTAATGTGCTACAATAAGTACGATTCATCATGTTCCTGAAGCTTATCAAACCCGCCCAATTGCGCCCAAAAGCTGTCCTTGCGGAACAAGCCCTGCCACCACAAATTCTCCTTCGCCCAACCACCTCACTCGCCCCATCAACCAGGCTGAACGCAGTTCGGCCCCCATGGACGTTCGCGCCAGCGAACTCCGGAGCTGGGCAAAGCACAGCCACCCTCCCGGAAAAAGCATCCAAAACAATCAATGGAAAAACAATTGAATCTCTCGATATCCGGGATCGCCTCTGGAAACCACGATCCCGTTTCCCGTTCGATCTCCCGTTGACCAACAATAGGACCCCCAAAGCGACGGCCCTCAGCGGTCGTCCAGACCCTCAACCGAAGGACAAATTCCATGTGCCGAAATATTAAACAACTACGCTTTCCCGACCGGCCGCCCACCGACGAAGAGCTAGAACTGGCCGCTCTACAATTCGTACGCAAAGTCAGTGGCTATCGCCAACCCTCCAAGGCCAATGACCAGGCCTTCCAGGCCGCCGTGACCGGCATCGCGGCCGTCACCCGTCGGCTATTCGATCAGCTGGAAATCCGCTAAATCCCCTTTTTCTACCCGCGTCTAGGACTACCTGCCTACTGACGGGACCAACGAGGGGGTGCCCGGCCGATGAATATAGTACCATAAGCGGATTTAAGAACTTCCCCCCCAGGCATACAATTAATCCAAGCTTATTATTTGAGAGAATGGGCGTTCCGCCTGATGGAAGCATATTATTTTAGGGACGCCCACTCCTCTACCTATAGGTGAAACACGTTAACAACATTTATTAAGAAAATAGGAACTGTTTCAAGCCTTAACAATAGAAGACGAGTCACGACGATAGCCTAAAACGTCGGCGGCGGTGTATGTGCCAGTACACCCTTCATACCCTATCAATTCTAATGAAATTATCTTTCCCTATTTGAGTGAGCTGACCTCAACCTCCGCAGGAAAACCTTGACGATGAAACAAGTAAACCAAGCTATCCAGAAACGCCTCCCGTTTTCCTTTTTATGAATGAGATAGGTGTTCTTACACCCAGTGTTCTAACACCCAGGGTCCTACACTCAGAATTAGATCGCTCATCGCTCTTCAAAAATAGCAAGGAGAAAAAATGCCTGGCGTGATGTCGCATAAGATACCTAATTCTTACCAGATAACCGAGCTTCGGGCGGCCACCAATGGTAAGGGCCACGGTCATAATGGCCATGTAACCAAAAGTGCCGATCCCGAAACAGCCCGGATCAGGCAAGCAGAGCAACAGATCGGGATCCTCAACCGCTTCTTTTATGCCTACCCGGCCGCCGTCGAGGCGATCTCCACCAGCCTCGACATCTACGAACTTTTTGAGTGCTTCGCCTGGGAAATGGTCACGCTGCTGGCTGCCGATAGTTGCCACGTTTATTGTTACGATAATAATTCCAAGGCTGTATCACTGCTGACCAGCTCCCGGGAAGGCCAACAACGCCAGGCGCTAGAGGCCGATCTTGCCTACCAGCAATGTCTGGCCTCCCTGGTCAAGCGAGCGGTTTTGGAACGAATCCCTATTCAGTATGGCTTGGCCGAACCCGATGGTTACTCGCCAGGATCAAGAGCTGGCGCCAAGACTTTGCTACTCCTTCCCTTGGATGGCCTTGCTGAAAGCTTGACAGTTGTAGCCGTGGTGGAAAGCCCTGAAAGCCATGTTTTTTCACGCCATGAGATCCTTTCTGCCCAACAATTAGCCGCCCACGCAGCCATCGCCGCCCAAAATGTAGGCCGGTTAGAAGAGTTACAGGCGGCCAACGAACAACTCGTCATCACCAACGAGGCCCTGGAATCCTTTGCCCATACCGTCGCCCACGACCTGAAAAGCCCCCTGGCGACCATCATTGGCTCGGCCGAATTCCTGAAACTTTCCGACGAAAGCTGGCCCGTCGAGGACTTTCGAGAACTGACTACCATCATCTCCGACAGCTCCCACAAGATGCTAGGCATCATCAACGGCTTGCTATTATTAGCGGCCGTCGGCCAGCAGAAAGCTGATATCGTCCCGGTAGATATGGAGAGCGCCTTTCACGAGGTTCGCTCCAGGCTCGAAGAGATGATCACCAAGCATGGCGCCGAAATCATCGTCGTTTCCGACCTGCCCTCGGCCTTCGGATACGGGCCGTGGTTAGAGCAAGTGTGGACCAATCTACTTAGCAACGCCATCAAGTACGGCGGACAACCACCCTGTATCGAGGTTGGTGCCACCGCATTAGACGATGGCACCGTGCGTTATTGGGTAAAAGATAACGGGCAGGGCCTGTCACAAGAACAGAGCGCCCGCTTATTTAAGCCATTTTCACGCCTGCACACCAAATCTGTCTCCGGACATGGCCTGGGCTTATCGATTGCCCGCCGCATCGTGGATAGATTGGGCGGCGAAATCGGCGTTGAGAGCGAATTAGGGCAGGGAAGCACCTTCTTCTTCACCATGCCCGGAAATGTTCGTTAGATAATGATATTGCTTATTGATGTTGCTGTGTGCCAGGCGCCTATCAACTCTACAGCCAGGCCATCACTTCTAAGGTGCCTGGCGCCGGCAACTTTCCGAGAGGCTCGCGCCTCTCTCTTTGTCGTGAAATGACGAATCATGGTCACTAAGAATCTACCAGTCAGTTCAGGCCTAATATGAGCGTTCTTCCTCGGATCGGCCGGAAAGATACGGGAGAGTCGGTCCAGACGCCTCCTCATTCCAATGGCGAGAACGCCTGGCTTCAAGGTACGCTGTATGCCGTACAAAAAGCAACCCAGGCCATCGCCGGCTTACCCGACTTCGCCGACTCAGAGGAAACCTTTGTCCAGGAAATGGCCCAATTCTTGGCTGCTGAGGGCTGCGCCACCTATCGCTGGGACCGCTACGAAAATACCCTGACCCTATCAGCCGCTTACCAAGGACAGCCGCATACTGACTTCGTCAAAGAAATAAAGGCCCTCAACCATTATCCACAAATACTGCAGGTTCTCGAGAACCTGCAGGCGGGGCAGATGATCATTGACGACCGAGGCCGGCTCACGGCCGAACAAGAATTTATGGCCAAGCACGGCATCCGCTCCATGCTTCTTTTGCCCATGGTAGCCCAGGGTCGCACCCTGGCACTGGTGCAGGTGACCGAAAGCCGCCGCCAACGTTTATTTGCTGAGCAAGAAGTCATCTTCGCTCAGCTTCTGACCAATCAAACAGCGCCCGCCATCTACAATGCCATCATCCAAGCCGAGACTGAGCGCCGCCTCGACGAGCAGGTGGTGTTGCGCCGGGCAAGCACCATCATCTCTTCCTCCCTGGACTTGCAGAGCGTCTTGGGTTCGGTAGCCGAGCAGATGTGCCGGGTTGTGAAAGGGACTAGCGCCTACATCTGCCATTACGATCAGCGCCAGAAGAAGTCTACCGTCATCGCCGAATATGTGAGCCCTGATGCCAATGAGAAAGAGCGGGTTTCTGATCTGGGCGTCCAGTATGATCTTCGCCAGGAGGCGCAGCAAATGGATGCCTTCCTGACCGAAGGGCAACCGGTACACTGGTATGCCGACGATGAGGATTTGACCTGGCGAGAGCGAGATCATTACCAGCGTTATGGCGGTTGCACGATTTTGGCCGTGCCCATGCGTTACGCTTCGAAGGTCGTTGCCTACGCTGAGATCTGGGATAGTCGCTCCAGGCGCTCATTCACCCCCGAAGAGATCGCCCCAGTGCAAACCATTAGCCAGCATGCAGTCATCGCTTACGACCACGCTCGCTTGCACAGCGAGTTGGAGCAACAAGCCGGCGAGCTGGCTGCCTTGAACAGGATTAGCCAGGCTATCACCTCTACCCTCGAATTGCAGGAGACGCTGGAGATTGTAGCTCGTAATACGTTGAAGCTGCTCGACGTTGAGGCGGTGGTCATTGCCTTGCTCGACAAAAGCGAACGGTATTTACGTTTTGCCACCGTGAGCGGCGACTTGCCGGATTCACTGAGCGGCCGGCGTAGCAAATTGAACCATAGCATTTGGGGTTGGTCGGTACGACATGCCAAGCCACTATTAGTGGTTAACGCAGCAGTTGATACACGCCATGATCCCACATTTGACGAGCAAAGCGGTCTGGAGACCACGTCTGTCCTCTGTGCTCCTTTGCAAGCCAAGGGACAAACACGGGGTGCCATCGCGGCCATCAATAAGCGAGATGGTAAACCCGGTAAAGAGGATATGCGCTTGCTAACTAATATCGCCCGGGCGGCTTCCACGGCTTTGGAGAATGCCATCCTCTATGAGCGCGCCCGCCGGGAGATCGGGGAACGGAAAAAGGCTGAAGAAAGATTGGAGTCGGAACGACAATCGCTGGCCGACCAGGTTTCGGTCCAAACGGCCGAGTTGCGCAAGACCAATGCCGAACTGGCCCATGCCGTTCGCTTGAAAGATGAATTCCTGGCTAGTATGAGCCACGAATTACGCACTCCTTTGAACGCGATATTAGGCATCGCCGAAGGATTGCTGGATCAGTTTTATGGTTCTCTTAATGAAAGACAAACTCGCTCGGTTCAGCTGGTCGAGCACAGCGGCCGGCACCTGCTGGCCTTGATTAACGACATCCTCGACGTTTCCAAGATCGAATCCGGTGAATTGATGCTAGAGATGGAGACGGTGCCCGTCTCCTCGATTTGCGCCGGCAGCTTGCAATTCATCAAATTGGCTGCCAGCAAAAAAAATATCACCGTCCATTCCGAAATTGACGAACAAGTTTCCTATATTCAGGCTGATTCTCGCCGCCTGAAACAAATCCTCATCAATCTATTGAGCAATGCCGTAAAGTTCACCCCTGATCATGGGGCCGTAGGTTTGCAAGTGGTCGGCGATCCCGAAAACGAGATCGCTCAATTCACAGTTTGGGACACCGGTATCGGCATCGCCCAAGCGGATGTCCCTCGTATTTTTAGGCCATTTGTCCAGCTGGACAGCAGCTTATCACGCCAATTCCCCGGCACAGGATTGGGACTTTCCCTGGTCAAACGCATGACCGAAATGCATGGTGGGACTGTGTCAGTCGATAGTACGCCGGGTCGGGGTAGCCGCTTCACTGTCACCCTATCATGGCAATCATCCAGCGCTTCAGAACTCGAAGTGGCAATAAGCCAGGCTCAGTTGCCACAAACGACCGGCCTGCACACTTCGCAACTGGTTCACCGGCCGAGCCGCACGCGGATCCTCCTGGCCGAGGATGACCAGATCAATGCTGAGATCTTTGTTCAATTCATTGAGTCTCTGGATTACCAGGTGATCCTGGCCAAGGATGGTCGAGAAGCAATCAAACTTTGCCGAGAAATGAGACCGGCCCTGATCCTCATGGATATTCAAATGCCGGGCATGAATGGGCTGGAAGCCATACAAGAGATTAGGTCAGATAAAAAATTCGATGATATTCCCATCATCGCCTTGACGGCTCTGGCCATGGCTGGGGACCAGGAGCGGTGCATGGACGCGGGCGCTAACGATTACATGACCAAGCCGGTGCCCTTGCGCCAGCTTAAGAAAGTGATCCGCTCCTACTTACGTTGAGCTAATGTCGTCGAATTGATGAGAAGGCCAAAATTATGGAAGACAAGGCCAAAATTTTAATCATAGATGATGAACTTTCCGCTCTCTATACCTTGGAGATGTTGCTCTCTCCGGAGCCCTATGATGTCGCCCTGGCTAATACCCCTGAGGAAGGTATGTTGCGGCTGGAAAACGAGCCGCCTGATGTGATCTTGCTTGACGTCATGATGCCCAATACGACCGGCTATGATATTTGCCAACAACTGAAGGGCGATGGACGTTGGCGTCATATCCCGGTTATCCTGGTCACCGCCTTGGATGGCAAGGATGACCTGGTGCGCGGTTTGAATAGTGGCGCCGACGAATTCATTACCAAGCCGGTGAATGGGCCGGAACTACGCGCCCGGGTGCGCTCAATGTTGCGCATCAAGCAGCAATATGACGAAATCCAAGATGCCCTGCAACTTCGGGAAGAACTGGCAAATATGATCGTTCACGATATGCGAACGCCTCTCAGCACCATTTTGTTGTATATCGATTTATTATCCAAGCTTTTTAGCACGTCAGAAAATCACCAGCGGATCGTGCCCAAGATTCGCTCCCAGGCCCAGCGCTTGAATACTATGCTCACCGACATGTTGTTGCTGGCCAAAATGCAATCGGGTAAATTGGTGCTCGATCGTGCCCCACTAGACATGGGCGGGCTAGTCCAATCGACGATCAAGGAACAGGAAGCGGTCGCTGAAGCGAAACGGATCCAGGTTGCCGTCGAAATATCGGATGATCTGCCAGAAGTCTCCTTGGACAATAAATTGATGCAAAGGACCATGGAGAACCTACTCTCCAATGCCCTGAAATATTCTCCAGAAGACAGTACGGTCATTGTTCGGCTAGACACTCCCAGGAACGGCCCGGCCCCAGATGGCCACCAGCCCAGCCTCTGTATTCAGATCATCGACGAAGGACCGGGCGTGCCTGAGGATTACCGGGAAACCATCTTCGACCGCTACGAAGTGGTAAAGATGAAATCGGCCGATGTAACCCAGGTTGGCATCGGCTTAGCTTTTTGTAAGATGGTGGTTGAAGCCCACGAAGGGACAATTTGGGTGGATGAAAATCTACCGCAGGGCGCGGTATTCACCCTGGAGTTATGAGCCGCTAGCGTCTAAATCAGGAAACGTCGACGATTCGATAAAGGATGACGCCGTCTGGCGCCACCACCTTTACTTCTTCACCAGCCTCATGATCCAATAAGGCTCGCCCTAATGGGCATTCATCGGAAATTTGACCCAGCCCCGGATTAGCTTCCAACGGACCGACTATCCTGTATGTTTCAACCTGTTGGGTTTCGTCCTGGACCACGACCGAGCTACCTAATTGAATTTTTCCATTTGATTGCGTGCTACTATCGATCAATTGGGCATTAGCCAGGAGAAGTCGTAGGGTGCTGATTCGGGTTTCTAAAAGAACCTGCTCGTAATAGACAGCCTGGTATTCGGTGTTGTCGATATTATCGCCCCCGCTCTGAGTCTCATGAAGTAGTTCGGCAATCTCAGCCCGCTTTACCGTACACAGATAGTTGATCTCTTTTTCTAAATTCTCTAACCCTTTGGGCGTCAGGTAGGTTGGTCTTTTAAGAATCATGTCTCATTGGCTAATATCTATCGATATATGATGTGTTCAATTCTTCGGCCGCCCAATCTAGAACCAGCGGGTTTTGGCTAACCACCTCGAACCGCCTGTGGCACTCCTGGCAATAGAGAAAATCACCCGGCATGATTACTGGTGGACATGAAATGCGAGCACGGCAAGCCGGGCATCTTGCAACAACGATTTGCTCGTCTGACATCATTTTCACCTCTACTGAGGCTATATCTTGATAGTTGTTATCCTCGCAAAAAAATCATCTCAGCGGAAGATCATCTTCGTCGTATTTGTCCCAATCGTCGTCCCAATCATCGGCTACCTCAACAAAATTATAAGCTTCGTTGAAATTATGATTTTTCCCAATGCGCGCATATTCACCAGAAGCCTCAAATTTGCCGTCAAGCGGTTCTTCAAAAGCCCAATTCAGAGTCAACGGAGCCAGGCGAACGACTTCTAGAAGGCTTTCGCACTCACGGCAGGCAATGTAGTGTCCGCGTCTGGGTAGTTTGCGAAAGAAAATGTCGGTGCCACAGGCTGGGCAATAGGCACTCAGGGCCTTTCTCGCTGATTTCTTAGGCATGTTCGATTTTCTCCCTGCCGAAAATATATTTACCTAACCAAAAAGAATTGCTAACAAACATTCTGCATTGTTCCCAGTGCGCATACCATAACAGCCGAGAGTACAAATTATCTTGCAGAAGAGTGTAAAATCCGTATTAATTTTGTTGAAAACTGTGCAAAAATCGTGTCAAATAGGGATTATCGGAGCCAGCATGGCTCAGGTTTTCTATGCCTAAATTGGCACCTAATTCTTAGAGATGGCTCAGGGGTTTACTGGCTCTTCGGCGACGAAACGATAACCTACGCCCAGGATATTTTCGATATATTGAGGGTGGGAAGGGTCAAGTTCGATTTTTCGTCGCAAACGACGCACGAGACCGCGCACCAGGTCGCTACTGCCTGTTCCGCTATAGCCCCAGACGCGCTCAATAATAATCTCCATCGGGATCACCTGGTCGCGATTGGTCATCAGTAAGTAAAACAAGCGAAACTCCAGCGGCGTTAGCTGGCAAGTTTGGCCATCGGGTCTGGTCGCTCTGCGGTTACTAGGGTTTAGCGACAGGTGGTTCGCCTCAAGGATAGGTAAGAGCGATGCGGGCACGGTGCCTGCCCGCCGCAGCAACATGCGCACGTAACGCGACAAAATTCGGGGCGAAAACGGCCGCTCCAAGATGATATCCGCGCCGCTATCCAATAGATCGCAATGTTGCTGCTCAGTTAACCGTTCTCCCAATAATATCAAAGGAGCCTGGGTAGTAGCCCGAATCTCTTCGACAAATGTTACTGATGCCGTTCGGGGGTCGAGGACCATCAAGATCAGATCAACGGGGTGATCTAATAAGGCTGATTTGGCGTGTTGGGCTTCTGCCGTTCTAGCTACAGCCAGGCCGCTGTGGCGGAGGACGAAGCTCAAAATATCTCTATATTCGGGATCGCCAGCAATGATGATCGCCTGCATTAAAGCTACCTTGCCCTGCCTAACTCATTCCTCAACATATTATACCCTTTTCACATATTCCGAAATAATAGTTAGCGAATCAAAAATCGCCAATTTTTGTGAAATAGTCGGCGCCTGGTGCCGTATTTTAAACTTGGGACATTATCGATAGATTTGCTTTGCCATGATGATCACGATATATAGGAAAGCTCATGGGCGAAACGAACGGTGACAGTCGGCCGAACTACCGCCATCTGGGCTTCCCAAGTGCCCGTGTTAACCGCTATACTGCCTCTAGGCGGAGTGTGCCGGAAAATCAGCTGTTTGTTACACAACCAAGGGACTGCAGCGATGATATTTAAAGTTAACTCGGAATACCTGGACAAAGCACATGCCGTTCTTGCCGGCCGGCCGAACCTCTACTGGATCATCGGTGGGGCCATTTCCGGCAAGACAACCATCTGCGGAGAGATCCGGGCTAGGACCGGCATCGCTATCTTCGATATGGATGCCCACATCTACGATCGTTATATGAGTCGTTACGGTCGCGATCGTCACCCGGCCAATAGAAGTTGGTTTTCAGCGTCCAACCCATTGGAATGGGTGCTCTCCTTGTCTTGGGAACAGTTCGACGCCCTAAACCGGGCCGCCAATGCCGAGTACCTGGATCTGTTAGCCGACGATCTGGTGGGAACAACCGGGTTGGCCCCCTTGCTTTTTGACGGCGGATTCACTCATCCTTCCATCTTGGCCCAGGCCGTGCCTGCAGCCAATATCGCCTGCCTCGAAACGACCGGGGCCGATCTCGTCGAAAGTTGGGAAAGTTCTGAAGATCGGTTGGTAATGAAACGGTGGATCGAAGCCTTGCCGGAGCCGGACGAGAAATGGCGCAAGTTTCTTGAATTCGACCGGCTGATCGCCCAGACCATTGAAGTAGAATGCCGGGAATATGGCATTAAATCATTCCGGCGTGACAATGATACAACAATCAGGGAACTAGCCGGCCGAATCATCGCCTATTTTGGCATATGAAGCAGCTATACCATACCGGCAATGTCTACTTCGAAAAATTGAGATTTCAGGTAAAATATCATTAAGGACCACTTGCCGGAGCTAGAGAAATAAACTTAATACGGCGACGTTACGTCTAATAAAAACAAGGAGCATTTCATGGACAAGCAGACGTTAATTGATAATTTGAACAAAGATCTGGCCAACGAGTTGAGCGCTATCGCCCAGTATATCACCTATGCGGCGAAGGCAACTGGCCCTTATCGACCCCAACTAGCCCAGTTTTTCCTGACTGAGGTGGCTGACGAGCAAGGCCATGCCCTCTTCCTGGCCAATAAGATCGTGGCTCTGGGCGGCGAGCCGACGACGGTAGCCAGCCCGGTGCCGGTGGCCAATAACAACCGGGAGATGTTGCAGGCTATATTGGCGGCCGAGATCCAGGCCGGAAAAGATTATACCCAGCGAGCAGAAGAAGCCGATGAATTCGGTGACAAAGGCCTAGTCGTCACACTGGAGGACATGGTCCGCGACGAAATGGGCCATTCTGAGGAAAGCGAGCGCATGCTGCGCGACTGGCCTTTGTAGAACTTTTACGGAGTCGCTATTTGAGAGTCGCCAAGAGGATCTTCTGAAACTAGAAGGTCCTCTTTTATTGCCAGATACACTGGTCGATGATATCGAGACAACCGAAAAATCAGTGATCAAAGGTGGTCGTAATCCCCTGGCCTCAAGCGGCGAAGCGCCAGGGCAGGGTTATTACACTTACCTCAAAGGGCCGGGAGCCAATGCACCGTAGAGGGGCAGCTTAAGGGCGACCATTTCTGCAATGAAAATACCGGCACCTGGTGGATCGACCTCGAAGCCAATTTGCCAGGTTGTAACTCGGCTTGCGTAATTAACGTCAATACAAGGACGGTCTAGATCAACTAGCGCTGCACGGGTGCCCGGCCGCCCCAGGAGACAGGAGAATCACAGCCCGAGTAGTAAAAATTGCATTTGATAGACTAAGCGGCGACTTTTGGATCCTCCGGTCACACCGGCTGACTGGAGGATTATTCTATTAGGCTCACAGGGTGCACAATCGGCCGTTGACCTGAAATTAGCCACTGGTATATGCCCAGATCACCCACTTGGCAGATGTGTAGTCACTCGTGATCCTTTATGATCGGAAGATAAGATTAGGTATGTAATAGCAATTGGCCCTTTTCCTGGCTAGTGGCTGTCAAATCTGTAGGAGTAGCATGATGAAACAGCAAGATATGGATACTCACCTGACCGTTTTGGGCTGGCTATACCTTATCGGTAATGCCACGGTCCTGATGCTTGGGATATTGGGTTGGTTCTTTTTTACCGGCTTGGGCGTCTTCGCCGCCGCCGGTAGCGGTGAATTGGCAGCCATGGGCATCCTCGGTATCCTCGGCACAGTGAGTTTATTATTCTTTGGCGTGCTGGCCCTGCCGGGCATGCTTGCCGGCTTTGGCTTGCTAAAACGGTATTCATGGGCCCGTTACCTGGCTTTGGTCGTTGGCTTCCTGGGCCTGTTCAATTTTCCAGTAGGTACGGCTATTGGCATCTACACCTTCTGGGTATTGCTGCAAGATGATTCCAGCGTCTACTTCACTACAGCCAAGGTCGCCTAACGGTTAACCTATCCTGGTCCAAGAACCTCTCGTAGCCGCAACTATCTCGCCGGACACTGTCGCACCATTCCAGTAATTGCGGCTACGATTTTACTCTATCTCTGGCCAGCCTCTAACGACTGATCCTCAGCCCTCCTTGTGTTATACTTCTACCCCAAATAGCTAACTGTTCTAGCCATATAAACCAGTTACTGATGTTTATATAAATATCTAAACCATATTGCCTGCTTCATGAATGAAGTTCCGAATCAGATTAGGTTTGCTTTGCAGCCTTTTCTTCGCTCTCTGCAAGAGGGTGTCGAGTTCGGGCAAGGTATCGCGGGCGACATTGGTCAAATCAGCGTCTTTCAGGTAACTTCAGACCTACTTCGCCGGATTCAACTTGGGCGCTCAGGTTTGAATCACCATCGGCAACAAGTGGAACCCCGATTTACCGAAATCCCAATCAAACATAGAACTGATATAAAACCCAGACTTAATGCAAGAAACAGGCTTGCAAACTGGATCAGGCGTGATTGGCTGGCTATTCTCCTCTTCCTTGCGACAACATTAGTAATGACCTACCCACTAGCCTTCAGGTTAAATGGAGAGTGGCTGGCCATTAGGGACGAGGATACATACATGAAACTATGGGATAACTGGTGGGTAAAACACCATCTTGAAACCGGCCAATCCTTCTTTTTTACGAGCGAGCAATTTTATCCTGAAGGCCTAGATTTAACTTACCACAGCATTAGTTGGACGATTGCGCCTCTATCATCGCTTCTCAGTCAGGTTGTGAATGACATCATCGCCTATAATGTCACAATCCTAACAGCCGTTTTTCTCTCAGCTTACGCCGCCTACTTGCTTATCATACACCTGGTTGGAAACAGAATTGCAGCCTGGCTTGGTGGCGCCATTTACAGCTTTGCGCCATATCACATTGCCCATACTGGTGGTCATCCAGATCTGATACATCTGGCGCCGATTCCCCTTGCCACGCTATTCCTTCTTCAAGCCACATCAAATTTCAGCAAACGGGCCGCTCTAATGGCCGCCTTGATGATCGGGATTGCGGCATTTACAAGTTTATACATAATGGTTTTCTGTTTGCTCACAATTGGGATGGTACTGGTGTTCCAGGCTTTTGCTAAAGAGAGGTGGAGAGATAAGCGGTTCTGGCAGATCACCGTCATGATTGGCGTTTTGAGTGCGTTGCTATTGACCGTTCGGCTTAGTTCAATCTTTCAGAACTCGACCTCGCTTTCAAATGCCATCGAGTCGAAGTACACGGCGTCCATGGATCAGACCGATTTATTAGCCTACGTTACACCATCCCAATTTAATCCCTTGTTCGCCCCATTCGTCGATAATATCGCTTTGCGATTTGGGATTAATAACAGATGGCCTGCCTATCTGGGGCTGATACCCTTGGTTTTAACTGGGATCGCACTTACAAGTAGAAAGTACCGGTCGAACAGTTTCCATTGGTTTCTGATTGGTCTTCTTTTCTTCTTTTTGAGCCTTGGCCCTGTTTTGCGTTTCAACGGACAAGTTTACGAATTTGTGGTATTGCCAGCGGCCTTTGTGGCCTGGTTCCCTCCAATCCGAGCTGTCGCGAGACCTGATTTTTTTGTGCTTGGAATGTTCCTACCATTGGCCGTATGTTCTGCCTATGGCTTCGTCCGTCTGTTGGAGGCTCAGAAACACCGCCGCTTTCTTTATTTAATGTTGATCATCTTCCTACCCGCTTTGCTGCTATTTGAGTATTGGAATGGCGTCTATCCGACTGAGTATATTGCTAACAATCCTTTCTATGCTCAACTAGCGGAAGAGGAAGCTGATTTCGCAATAATCCAGTTACCAATGGGTCGTTCTAATTCCAAGAAATACTTATACTGGCAAACGGTTCATCATAAGTCTATTGTCGAGGGACTTAGCGGCCGTACCCCGCCAGGGGCATATGACTATATTAATGGGAACAGCTTGCTTAGCCGTTGGAAGGGCAGAGTTCCAATAGATTGCAAGTTGATGCGAGGCCCAATAGTTCAAGGGGCGGTAAGTCAACTTTTCGAAGATGGCTTTCGCTACATGATCATACACCATGAAAATGGTAATGTACCGGAAGAATTCGCCAGTTATTTTCTCGCAGGGCCGGTATACCAAGATGCGGATTTAACCGTATACACAGTAAATGATCTGCTCGTTAATCTGCCCTGTCAACCACACGAACCGCTCTATGAAGCGCCACCAGTTGATACAATCCTTCACGCTCGCTTTGGAGATCTCATTGACCTTTATGGCATTTCAAGACTCCCCAATCCCGCTACAGAAACCCCAATGCCGATAGCCGGAAGCCCGATCTCAATCGATCTTGTCTGGCAAGGAGTGGCTGAGATTCCTATAGATTACAAGGTTTTTGTACACCTGGTGGATAGGGAGGGACGGATCATAGCCCAATCGGATACAGAGCCGGCTGGTTGGACGCGTCCGACGACCGGCTGGGCCTCGAACGAGTACATCGTCGATCACCATGAACTTACCTTAGCTGAGGAGGTGAAGGGTAAGGAGTTGTCGCTGCGGATTGGCCTATATGACGCTTCTAATGGGGAAAGATTGCAGACGGATAGTGATGATTTTGTGCTGGTATCACTCAATCAATGATGAATTGGAATAGATTTCGATTTGAGCCTCAAAACGCCGGTTCCGGCGTCAGGCCCAAAAACCAGCGGCCGATAACTTTTCGGAGGCATAGATGCGCCATCGTACCCTGCTATCATTATTCCTGCTGCTGACCCTCATCCTGCTTGCCGGCTGTGACGGCGATCGATCAGCCGATGTGAACCAAGCGCAGGAAGAGATAGCCGCAACCAACGAATATAACCCGGCCACTGAATCACCGGGAACATCTCCGCTGGAAATACAGATTAGGCCTACGCCGCTGCCAAGCCCGACGACGACTCCACAAGCAACCCCAATTCCGAAAACGCCCATTACCAGCCAGAACATCATTGGTTTGGAGCGGGTCGATCGCCTGGGCAAAGGCTTACTAGGTCAACTAGTGACCGATGCGGGTGGCAACACCCTTGCCGCTAGCTCGACATTGGGCGTTTATGTTTTCGACGGCCGTACATTGACCGAACGGCTCTTTTTGGAAGTTGACAATGTGAGCAGGCCTGATATCCAGGCTATTGCCTTATCCTCAGATGGCGAGTTATTGGCCATCGGCCGCAATAATGGCCGGGTATCGATCCACCGCGTCGACGGTGGTGAAGAAATTCTGGGCTTTGAGAATGGCCAGCGCGCTGTCTCCGATCTTATCTTTATACCAGATGACCAGAATGTGATCAGCCTGGATTCTGATGCCGTCCAATTTTGGAACCTGGACGATGGTAGCCTGATCCAAAGCATACCCAATGATGAACCCGGCCGGCTGGCTCTTTCAGGTGACGGTGGCTGGTTGGCCGTTGCCTCCACCTTGAACCAGCGATCGGTTCGCTTGTACCGGCTCCCAGAGGCGACGCTGGTCAATGAATTCGACGGGCCCAATGGCGGTCGGGTGACTGATATCGCCCTGTCTCCTGATGGCCAATTGCTGGCTATTTCTACCAATGATTTGAGTGTATGGCGTACCGGTGACGGCGTCATGCTCTGGTCTGATACGACTAGTGGCGGCGCCATGGAGTTTTCACCGGACGGCAGTCACTTGGCCACATTGGATAAGAGCGCCGTCCCTTCGTCTGTCCTCGACGTTCGCAATGCTTTGAACGGTGCCTCCCTCATCTCGACGACAATCGACAAAACCTTGGGCGATGTAGTCTACGCTAATGGCGGGGAATCCCTGGCAACGGCCGGCATCGACGGCCTGTCTTTATGGCAGGCGAGTGATGGCTCCCAGGAAGCTGAGGCCGAGGGTTTTACTGGTTGGGCGCTTAATTTGGCCCTGGCCCCGGATGGCGAACACATCGCCTTAGGCGGGTGGAACGGCCGGGTGGAAGTGTGGGATCTGGTTCAGAAACAGCCCATTCAATCCTTCGCCGGTCACGAAGACATGGTTAAAGGTATGGCCATCTCCCCTGACGGCGACTTGTTGGTTACGGCCGGCCTGGACAATGTCTTTAAGGTCTGGCAGCTTGATGGTGGTGAATTGCTTTACACTATCAATACGCCGCTCTTAGAGCCAGAAAACATGCCCGAAGACGACACAGCGTATGCCCTGACCGCCTACTTCTTACCTCCATTGGATATAGAATTCTCTCCTGATGGCCGGCTACTAGCTTTGCCATCCCCCGAAGGCATCCAGTGGCGCGATGCGCGCCAGGGTAACCTGCTAAAGACCTTCCCCGGAACCTTTGTATACGGCGATCCTGAGCGGCAACCGCCATTCACCTTTTCAGCCAACGGCGCTCTTTTCGCCTACTCTCGCGGCTCGGCCGTAGATATCGTCAGTGTTCAGAACGGAGACTCCATTGGCGGCGCGGCCGACTATGTGCTCGCCGAGGACTTGGCTTTCTCGCCCGATAGCAGCGAGATCGCCATCCTTGGCCGGGACGTACAATCGCGAGAACCATTCATCCAGGTGTGGAGAACCGGCGGCAATGATTTTCGCTCTTTTACTATCGGCGAGGGCGCTTCACGAACCGGATGGGCTGAGCCCCTGGCTTATTCACCTGACGGCCGGCAGCTGGTTCTCTTCGCCGGTGACTTCTTCGGCAACAATGAATTGGGATTCTTTGATGCGGAGAGTGGCCAAAACACCCACACTATCTACCAAACTGGGGCTCTTTATAATGTCGTCTTTGACCCTTCAGGCGAACGCTTAATCACCGGCTCCGGAGTCCCGGGCACTGTCGACATTTACGAGATCACCGACTATAGCGCTAATGCCAGCGGCGAACCTACGCCAAATCCGGCCATTACTCCCACCGCTCCCTCTATATCCTACGACTGCTCGGCCGTGACCGAGATTCCCCAACCTCATTGCCAGGCCTTGGTAGCTCTTTACTTGGGTACGGACGGCCCTAATTGGAGCGACAACGGCGGCTGGTTACAAAACAAGACGCCTTGCAGCTGGTCTGGCATCAATTGTTCGATGGTCGCCGGAGCGATTACCCATATCATGCTGCCCGGCAACAATTTGCAGGGTAGCATCCCCAAAGAGCTGGGCGATATCACTGGCTTAAATTGGCTTGATCTGTCCGATAATCGTTTGGTGGGCCAGATCCCCCCTCAATTAGCCGACAGTGGCTTGGGGCAGCTAGTCTTGCGTAATAATGCCTTGACCGGCCCCATCCCGGCCGAATTAGGAAAGATTGGCCCGGCCATGTTGGCTATGGATCTAGCAAATAACCAGTTAAGTGGTGAACTGCCTTCATCATTGGGCGAGCTAAGTAACCTGAACGTGCTGTTGGTAAATGATAATTCTCTTGAAGGCCCCTTGCCGGCGTCGCTGGTCCGATTGAGCGCTCTATTTTACTTCAATTTCCAGAATACGCGCTTATGTGTGCCGGCCGATCCGGCGCTTAAAAGCTGGCTAGACGGCCTTGCTCGCCTCGAACACTCTGGCTATTCGTGTTAGATCACTTGGCCTGGGGCTGACCATAGCCCTGGACTAAGGCGCAGTGATTGTAAAATCTTGCCTCTCGCCAGGATTCATGCCCCGTGTTTGTTGGACGGCCGGACCGGTGACAACGTTGCCGACGGTGATCTCCGCCACCATGGGCGCTGTCACGCCAGCGCTCTGGGTTTCGATGGAGATGGCATTAGCCCCAGGCTGCAGTGTTACCGGGAAAGTGACCTGCCGGCCGGTGGTAACGTAGTTGTTGATGAGCCGCACCCCATTCAGGTCGACGCCGATCTGGTCTCCATCCACAAATTGTGGATCGTGGAAGGTTAGGGTCACACTGCGGCTGTTCACCGTCACCGGTTGTAAGCTGGCGCCGGTGTCCTGATCGGGCTGGACCTGAAGCTGGGATTCGACCCAGGCGATGTCATTAGCCGCCCAAAGAACCCAATTATCCGACGGGTTGTAAACTGCCCAGCTTCCCTGTGCCGGATCATCCATAACATGACCAAAAATCTCGACCCGATTGGCATTTTCGGTGGTATAGTTCAGAAAATAGCGGATGCCGTCTTTCGCCTGGGCCTGGTTGGGCGCCGAGGCGAAGAAATAGGTGATGACGGGCGCCGCGTTGGGCGCTTCCGTGGCGTTGACCCGCTCGCCTGAACTCGCCGCCTGGCCGACGGCCGTCGCCGTGGCACGGGCGGCATCCACGGTGGCGGCGATGGCCGAGCGCTCGGCCGGTGATAGCGTCGGCAGCCCGGCGTTGACCGCTAATTCTTCTAGAGCCGCGGCTTGTTGGGGAGATAAGGCTTCGACGGTGGCTGATATCCCAGCCAACTCGCTAGATGATAAGTTACTTGCCGTCGA
>JAHEJP010000012.1:0-8773 GCA_024638855.1 Chloroflexota bacterium | reverse complement strand
GGAGGAATCTCATGGTTGAGACCATGAGATTCCTCAAGGAGTTTCAGTCGCCGGATGGCGATTCTTCTATGTTAGCCTCGAAGGCATCCTCGTTCCTACTTGACCCGCCACCAGCAGGTGACGGGTCAAGCTTCATCGAACTCCGCTTAGGGTAGTTCATTGACGCGATCGGTGCTTGGTGGGGCGACCGGGCTGAACGTCCCGAGGTAGTTGACGAGCGCCTGGAGGTCGTTGCCGCCGTCGAGCCGCGGGGCGGTGATCGTGCCGAAGGTGGTGAAGTTGTCCCCACCGTCGGCTAGGAAATTGTTGACCGTGACGTTATAGGACGCGGTTGGGTTGAGGTCCGCGCCGTTTAACATGACGTTGCTCACCGTGACCGACGTGCAATTGCCGGCCACGATGGTCTTGGCCAGGTCGTAGGTGAAGCCTTCGGGCACGCCGAGGTGCAGGAACGGGCGGCTGGACCCCAGTGGCTGGCACTGCTCTTCGAGCACCGAGACGATCTGGGCCCCGGTCATCGGGAAGGTAAAGAGAGTGTTGCCGAAAGGCTGGAAGGTGAACGCCTCGCCGAAGGTGACGACGCCATCGCCCTCACCGGCCGACTGTGGGAATGTCAGATCAGAGCGCACCCCACCGGGGTTCATGAACGCGACGTCGGCGAAGTTCGATGACGTGGCCCATAGCTGGGCGTCGGCCACCAGGTTGCCGGCCGCTGATTCGACGCCACGATCCGATCCAGGCGGGTTACCGCCGCGGAAGATCGTCTCAGTGATCGTGCCGACCGGTGTGTTGCCAGCCGCATCGACCAGCGGCTGCCACTTGGCGATGATCGCGGTCATGGCCGGGTCGGCCGTCAGATCCGCCTGAATGACGGCGTGGTTAGTTGATGTACTGAGGTCGCGACGAACGTCATGGGTCCGTTTGTCGAGGACGAGGTTTAGCTCTGAGACCACCCGCCCATAGGAGTAGGCGCTGGTGACGATGCGGGGATTGCCCGCGGCATCATCAAGAACACAATTGTAGGGCAGGTGGGTGTGGCCGGTGATCATCGCGTCGATCGCGGGATCGAGCGCGTCGTTGATGGCCACGATCGGCCCGGAGATGCCAACGCAGGCATCCACCGCGCCGGGTGGCGGCGTCTGTGAACCGCCCTCGTGCAACAGCACGACGATGGCCTCGACGCCCTGCGCCTTGAGGATCGGGACGAGGGCATTGGCCGTTTCGGCCTCGTCGAGGAAGTCCCAGCCCTGGATGCCGGCGGCGGCGACCAGAGTGTTGGTGGCCTCGAGCGTCATGCCGATGAAGGCGACCTCAACGTTGTTGAACCGCTCGATCCAGTAGGGCGGCAGGGGCGTTTCGCCAGTGGTTTCGTTGACAACATTGGCGGCGAGCCACTGGAAGTCGGCGCCGGGATAGGGCTCGGCCGGGAAGTAGCAGCCATCGACGGGGTGACAGCCGCCGTTCTGCATCCTGAGCAGTTCGGTGACGCCCTCATCGAACTCGTGGTTGCCCACGCTGGAGACGTCAAGCTGCATCGCGTTGAGCGACTCGACGGATGGTTCGTCGTGGAAGAGCCCAGAAAAGGCCGGCGAGCCACCGATGAGATCGCCGGCGGCGACGGTCAGGCTGAACTTGTGGCCCTGGCGTAACTCGTTGAGCTTCGTGGAGAGGTACTCGGAACCCCCGGCGGGAGCGCCATCGACCGTACCGGGCGTGTTCGCCTCGAGATGGCCGTGGTAGTCGTTGATTCCGAGGAGTTGAACATCGATGAGTTGGCCCGGCGGGTCAGGGTTGCCCCGACCACCTGCTGACGCAGATACGGCCAGCGGGAGCACAAGCAATAGGGCTAAAATTAACATAAATTTAACTGATGTTCGTTTCATATCATAATTCTCCTGTGTCTAAGATTTTGATAAAAGATTAATAAAATTAAACAAGATTTGAACCTGAAGGGCTCAAACCGCTGGGACCAAGGGTTCCTTTCTTTAAGTTTCAGTCATCTTAACCGGTGATATTCTTTCCAACTCCAACCTGTGGCCCCTCAGACCACCCAACCGCTCACAAGGTGAGCATGATTGCTTCTCTCCACAAACTTTCTATCTAGGCTTCCAGGGTTTTCAGAAGCCAGATGAACTACGCCATATGAGAAGCAATGTCAGCTTCAAAATATCTTCCGGCAGATGCCGGATTGGAGAACCTTTGCTTGTGCGCCAAGCTAATAGCTATGTTTCTGCACATTCTTCAGCAGTGGATCTTATAATACCATAGCTCACCTGATGACTCAATACGTACGTAACCCAATTCGCAGCATTCATTTATTTATTGGCTTTCGCTCTCGGGCTCCAAGATAAGGTTTGGCTCCTCGACTGTGACCCGGACCGGGTGGTAATGAACGTATACACGACGCAGCAACTCGATTTCTTGATACAGTACCTTTTCTACCTGGCTGGCAATGGCATCGCCTTTGGCGACGCTGATATTCCCGTCAATTCCGATGGTCACATTGACTACCAGGTAAGGGCCAAAGCGGTGGGCATGAATCTCTTCGATCTGTTTCACACCAGATACGGCTTGGATCAGGTTGGTTATCTGATCGGCCAATCTTTGAGCCGGCACTGTGTCCATCAAATCATAGGAAGAGTCGCGGATGATCTCGATGCCTGTTCGCAGTACGAACAGGGCGACTAGCGCACCGGCGAGGGGGTCCACCCACAAATAGCCCATACGGCCGAGAATGATTCCCAGGGTGGCAGCCAGGCTAGAAAAGAGATCGTTCCGGTGATCGTAGGCTAAAGCCATGATAGCTACGTTGCCCGTCTCACGGCCGATGCGGCGGGTGAAGATCGTCAGGCCCAGCTTGATCAATACGGAAAAGAGGGCTACCCACAAAGCAGTCTGGCTCGCTCCGGTGAAGTCGCTATCGCCTAGCCATAGTTCATAGATGCTGTTGATGGAGTTCCAAAAAATGGCAACGGCGGCCGTGATGACAAAGGAACCCACCACCAGTGCCGCGATACTTTCCAGTTGTCTATGCCCATATGGGTGTTCGTGATCGGGCGGTTTCCCGGCCTGTCGCATAAAAGCACCGACGACCAGATAGGAGGCGACATCAGAAGTCGAGTTGATACCGTCGGCCAGCAGCGCGGGGCTGTGACCAAGGGTGCCAATCGTTGTTTTTGAGATGGCCAAGACGATGTTGGCGACCAGTCCCACGTGAACGGCCAACATGCTCTGACGTTCCCTTTGTTTCGTTTCCATGTATCTTTACTCATATATTCATAATAGGTGCGAATAGACCAATATACCCGCTGTTTGTTAATGTGTAAAAGTAACACCGTTGGTCCCCAATGTATTCATGGACGAGGTTCCTCTTGACAGCAATGAACAAACAAATAGAATTTAGATATAACTAATATTTATTTTATTGGAGTATTAATCTCAAATTTCGTAAAACAATACCCGGGCACGAACACAGCCAGACAACAATCGAAGATTTTTTTACAGCCTTTTATCTGCTCCCGGCCATCATCCGCCTGAAATCATGCCTGTGACTTTGTTATGAGGAGAAAACCCTATGGAAGCGAATAAACAGTCCCGGCCGGCAAGACCGAGACAATCCCTGTCCCGGCGATCATTTTTGAAGGCCGGCGGCATCAATGTGGTCGCGTTAGCTGCCTTAGTCGGTTTGCGAAAATCGGCACCACCCGCTGTAGCAGCCGACCAAATGGAAGGTGAACAGCACAGTGGGCACGATGGGGCCGGCATGGTAGGGCAGGTCGATCACGCCGCCAACCAGTTCGACCCTCACGAAATTTTAGCCGATTTTGACTACGGCGAGGTGTTCGAGGAAAACGGCCGGACGGTCCGCCGCTGGACAATCGTGGCCGTGAACAAAGAGTTCGAAATCGCTCCGGGCATCTTTTTCCCTGGATGGGTCTATGGCAGCACGACTTCGGCCGCTTCGAAGCGGGTTGGACATCTCGTCGGCCAATGTCCCGGGCCAACTTTACGCTGCATCGAGGGCGAGCGGCTGCAAGTCGAGTTCACCAATGCCAGCGACCACCCGCACACCATTCATTTTCACGGCATCCACGCCGCTTCTATGGACGGTGTTCCCGGCGTTGGGCGGGGCAATATAGAACCCGGTGGAAGCTTCGTCTATGAATTTGATGCCGCCCCCTTTGGCTGCCACCTGTACCATTGTCACGCGCTGCCTTTAAAGCGGCATATCCACAAAGGGTTATACGGCGCATTTATCGTCGATCCTGATCCAGATAAGTATACCGGCGCTGAAAAAGAGGTGGCCAAAACGCGCAACCACCAATACCTGGAAAACGAAGCGTTCAACGAAATGGTCATGGTCATGAACGGTTTCGATACCAACTTCGACGGCGACAACGAAGTTTACGCCGTCAACTCTATCGCCTTCGCTTACGGCATGAAAAGCCCGATCAGCATAAAAGATGATCAATTACAACGCATTTATCTGGTAAACCTTACTGAATTTGACCCGATCAACTCCCTGCACATCCATGCCAACTTCTTTGATTATTACGACCATGGCACGACCTTGACGCCAACGCTGAAGACAGTCGACACTATCATGCAGTGCCAGGCGCAGCGCGGCATCGTCGAATTCTCATTCGCAGGTTTTGAACCCGGCATGTATATGTTCCACGCTCACCAGAGTGAGTTTGCCGAGTTGGGCTGGATGGGATTCTTCGAGGTTCAAAAATAGGAGACCGGCCTTATGGAACAAACTGCACCATCTGCCTTTCAACGAGTTCCCAAATGGGTCTTGGCCCTTTTTCCCCTGGCAATTCTCATTGGATTGATTGCCCTATTCATCGCCATGGACCCGCTGTCGTTTTTCAGCGGTTCCTTCCCACCATTGGAAGAAGTGACGATCCAACGCGTGATCTTTCCAGAGCAAGGACACATCCAAATCGATGTTATCAATGGCGGTCCCGACCCTGTCACCATAGCCCAGGTGTTGGTGGATGATGCCTACTGGCAGTATCAGATTTCCCCTGACAATACATTGGGCAGATTGCAGCAGGCTACACTCGATTTGAATTACCCCTGGGTGGATGGTGAACCGCTGCCAATCGTCCTGATCACCTCTACTGGGGTGACCTTTAGTACGGAAGTAGAAGTGGCTGTAGAGTCGCCGAAAAGCAGCTTTTCTACTTTTCTGGCTTATGGTTTATTGGGCATTTACGTGGGCGTCATTCCGGTGGCCCTGGGCATGTTGTGGTACCCGTTCATGCGGCGGGTGGATCCGAAGTGGATCAATGCTTTTCTAGCGCTGACCATTGGCTTGCTGGTATTCTTATTTATCGACACTGTATTGGAAGCTTTGGAGATTTCGGCCGAACTGCCGGGTGTATTCCAGGGCGTTCCCCTGGTCGTCTTTGGGATCTTGGCCAGCCTGGGTATCTTGCTTGCTATCAGCCAGAGGCGGGGCAGTTCGCCGTCAGCGGTGGCTACTTTTATCGCCTTAGGCATTGGTCTGCACAACTTTGGTGAAGGATTGGCCATTGGCGCAGCCTTTGCCACCGGCGCGGCCGCCTTGGGTTCTTTTCTGGTCGTCGGCTTCACCTTGCATAATATCACCGAGGGCGTGGGCATCGTCGCCCCCCTGACGAAAGCGCAACCAAGGCCGATGACCTTCGTTTTGTTGGCGCTGTTGGCCGGTTTACCGGCTATGCTGGGCACCTGGATCGGCGGCTTTGCTTTCAATCCCTTCCTGGCGGTTTTATTCCTCAGCCTGGGTGCGGGCGCCATCTTGCAGGTCATTTGGGAAGTGGGCAAGCTGCTGGTGAAAGATGCCCGGCGACGCATTCAGCCGGTCGTATCCTGGTTAAACTTTGCCGCCATCGCGGCCGGCATCTTGATCATGTACCTGACCGCCTTTCTGGTGAAATTTTAGGGGCGGCCAAGCGCTTTCTTCCAGACCAACGGATGGGGCCGAAGCTTCACCAGCCCCATCTGAGGCAAAATATTCTTTTGAGGTCTCGATACCGACAAACCTTGGCGCCGGCTTCATCCTGGCTATCAGGCAGATAAGGACTCCGCTGCCTGGCGAGCGGCCGAGATCTCGATCACATCGGCGCCGATGATGGCGTCGAGAGCTTCGCGCGCGGCCGATTTTTCGATGACTCGAGCCGCCACCAGCGCGTTTACCGCGCGCAGGACAGCTTTAGCCTCGATCTCTTCCGACATTCTGACCGCTTCGGCCGCTTGCTGCTCAGCTTGAGCAATCTGTCGTTCGGCCGCCCGGCGTACTGCATCTGCTTCGGCGAAAGCGGCATCTTCCTGGGCTTGGGCCTCGGCCTCGGCTTCTGCGACGCGGAGACGCGCTGCTTCTTCCTGGGCCCGGGCTTCGGCAGCGATTTCCTCGGCTCGAATAAGTGCTGCTTCTTCCTTGGATTGAGCTTCGGCTACCGCCAACTCTGCCTCTTTGGTCTTCAGTTCGGCTGCCGCCAGGGCTGCTGCGGCCGCTGCGGTGACCGTCTCCGCTTCGGCTATGGCGTCGGCCGCCTGAGCGCGGGCTCCTTCCTCTTGGGCCTTGGCGTCGGTGACGGCGCCAACCATTTGGTCCATGGCGGCCGATTCGGACTTCTCGATAGCTTCCAAGACAACGGCCAATTCATTGGTGGCCGTTTGCAGAGTCTTGGGATCGATCATACCTTGCGCCATGACCGTACCGCCATTGCGCAACATCGACGCTTTTAGACCGCGAGCCCAAGTATGTTCAAAGAGCACAAAAATCGCCGAACTGTTGTTAGGCAACTGGGCAGCGACTGACTGGATTTCCGAGGCGGATAAGCCAAAATCATCACCCTCAGATTTCAGCGTCTGGGCTACCTCGTCGGCATCGATGTGTTCCAAATCCTTGGTCGATAAACCAATCAGGCTTTTTATCAAAGGGCCAAATTCGCGTTGTTCTGATGCTTGCAAATCGCTGGTCTCTTTGGAATCGAGGGTACCATCAGCGTGTTTGAAGATGTATAACAGGTCGAAAAGACGAATCGTCTTCGCCTTGCGCAGGTTCTTCATTTCCAAGATGATGTCTCGAGAATATTTGTCTTCGTCGAATCCGATCACGATGAGTTGTAGTGGACCAATCATTTTTCCTCCAGTTGTGGCCACCTCGCGTCCTCCTTGGAGAGGAGACAAGATGTCTATAAATGCAGATAATCCCAATGAGATTGTATACGAGTAAACCGGCGCCTACCACCGGAACTGCCAGACTGGTTAACGTCAATCCATTATACCACCGGGCTACCAACTTATCTGATCGCTGTCCAAAAAAGATTCTACTTGCTGTTTGAATGCTTCAGCTTCTTCAATGAACGGAGCGTGTCCGCTTTGTTCAAAGATGATGAGTTTCGAATTGGGGATGCCTCGCAACAGTTCTTCGGAGATGGGTAGAGGCGCGAGCGGATCATGGCGGCCGGCGAGGATCAGGGTTGGCGCTTTCACCCGGTCGAGGCGATCGGCGTAGGAGAGCCGGCGGACCATGTTTTTGGACCAAATCATGCGGATGGGAACACCTTTGTGGTAATCGGCGGCTTCGATCTTCAGAGGGGTAGATAAGGACTTGTCATGGTAACCGGCTCTGTTCATCAGATTTTGCAGCTTCTTGTGCAGAGCCAGATCGGCCCGACCGCTATTCAGGCGCAATCCCCAGATGATGACCCGCCAATAGTCCATTTGCCAGAAAGAGAAGGCGCTGCCCGGCAAACCCCACCGGGCCACGGCCGGAAAACCAGACATGCTGCCGATGAGGAGTAGGCGGGCAACTCGCGCCGGCCGTTGGATGGCATAGGCCAAGGCACACAGGCCACCCATGCTGTGCCCGACCACGTCGATCGCTCCTTCAGTGCTTAAACGGGCCAGCGTCTCATCGGCGCAACGGATTATTTCAGGCATATCGCCGGCCGGTTTTGATTGGGAACGGTAAGCGCCCGGCACGTCGAAGGTAATGATCCGCCGGCCCATGCCGGCCAACAATTGGGCCAACGCCCCTTCGGCCATGGGCGTGGTATTGTGGCTGTGGGGGTAGGGGAAGAGCAAAAGCGGTTTGCCGCTGCCGACCGAATAAATCGCCAGTCCGTCCTCTATAGAGTGGGCGGCAAGGAAAGGACCGTATTCCGCTTCTTCGTAGTTGTAGATGAAATTAGCCTTAAAAAAGCTCATGCTGCCTGTTGGTATTAGCGCTATCTGGCGCTAGCCACCGGCCGCGGGCCTTTTGGGGTTGACGCATCTGCATCAGCGGTATGCCTACGCCATAGGTTATGAACTCTTTTTCTGGCACTACCTCGATCAGGCAGGAGCCGGCCATCATCTCCTGGTCAAGAGCCAAGTCGCGGAAAATGGCTTGCAGTAATTCGGGCGGCGCTTCGCCCGTATCCAGGATTCGAGCCCGACCGCAGAAGGTGATGGTGGCGGCCGGTATCTTGATCCAGGGCATAATGGGAATTCTCTTGACGATGGGGATGGTCACAGAGACATGGGGATTGCCGGCGATATGTCGTGCTTTCCAGGTCTCTTTGCCCGTGCCGATATACAGTTTGCGGCCGTGCACGACGTAGACCACGCCGACTGTGCGGGCTTCATGATCGGCGGTTACCATGCCGATCACGACAAATAGCTCTTTTTCGATGGCCTGCCAAACCTGTTCGGTTGTCAATTCTAAGGTCATTATTTGTCACCCGAAATATACTGTTAGCCAATACGTTTCGATTCGTGATAGGTTTCACAAACG
>JAHEJP010000218.1 GCA_024638855.1 Chloroflexota bacterium | reverse complement strand
AGGCCTATCCTGTTTATGGAACTGCCGAGATAGTACGTCTAAAAAGTAGCTCTGGACATGATATATCAGACCATTACGGCGTCCTTGTTGAGTTAAACGGATTGATTCACTTCCAATGATTCAGGCCGAATCCCACTGCAAAGAACCAGAGTGAAACTTGCTCTCAAGAAGCTTGAATCATTTACCAAATCATCGGTTGAGGCTTATATGAAACGTGGTTCGTTATACACGGCTACCTGATTCGTTGGTCGTTTATAAGCAATCCTTGACGCGCGTATACGACCGGGGTAAAAATCAGCCCTGTAGGAGGTGATATGACACATAGCGAAATAAAAGAGTTAGACGATTATTACCAACACATTCAAAGGGTTGGCAATGTACGGACACTTGATCATGCCAAGAGGTGGAGTGATGGTGTATTGAAGACCTTGGGTACCTCTCTTCATCGAAAGGTAAAGAAGGATTTGGCCAAGAATTTACCACCAGAATTAGCTCGATCGCTCAATGGTGTGTTTTGGCTACTTCATTTCCATGATCCGACCCTTTCGAGTCGCGAATTCCTGCGCAGGGCCGGACGTCGCAGCGGTAACTCAAATTCTGAATTCGCCCGCTATCCAACACTGGCAGTTTTCGGCGGTCTAAAAATGTTTGCTGCCGATAGCGAGATTGAGAAAGAGATTGCCGAAGACCTGTCTCCAGAAATACGCCAGTTATGGGATCAGGCTCAACCAGCCGGCGAATAAGATTAAACTTATACAAAAGAGAAGTGCGATTGATGAATATTCGTTGGTGATCAATAAATTGTATCCCGAACATTTAACTGCCTACCCAGGGTCAAAGCAGTGCGCGTATGCCCATGGCTTGCTTATCCCGTTAATACTAATGGCGTTTGCCCTCGTCCTTAGTGCTTGCGTAACTGAAACACCTGAATTTGCTGTTGAAGAACCGGTTCAGATAACTTTGATAGCAGATGGTGAGGAGCGAACATCGATAACCGAAGCCAATAATGTACGTGAATATTTAGCAGAGATTGGACTTTCTATCGGTGATACGGATATGGTCGATCCTCCTATCTTCACTCCCTTGACCGATGGCCTGGAAATATCAGTAATACGCGTATCTGATAGCATTGAGGTCATAGAACAGACCATTCCGTACCAACGAAGGAACGTTCGTAATGAGTCGATGAGCGCCGACTCTGAACCCATTATCGTTCAAAGCGGCCGTCCCGGCCGCCAGGAATATACCGTCCGTATCATATATCACGACGGCTTAGAATTTTCGCGTCAACAAACCAAACTAACAGTTCTTGAATCGGCCCAAGACGAGATCGTTATGATCGGTGTCGGTTCAACACCGGGCGATGTCGATTTTCCCGGCCAATTAGCGATCATTAATGGTGGCAACGCCATCCTTTTGCGGGGCTCAAGTGCCTTTGCCGAACAGCTGGAAATCGGTGGCGTTTTGGACCACCGGGTCTTCAGCCTCTCACCGACCGGGAGCCACTTGATGTATACACGGGTTTCCACAGAGACGGGCGAATTCAATACGCTTTGGGTTGTCAGCACGGTTCCTAATGCAACACCAAAACCTTTGGACGTCGAAAACGTTTTGTGGGCAGAATGGAATCCCGATCGTATCGATAGACCACAGATCGCCTTTACAACAGGCGTTCCCACCGATTTATTACCGGGCTGGGAGGCTAATAATGATCTCTGGACTGGCGATTTGCCCTTAAGTGCCTCGGGAAGATTTAGACCCCGCCAGCTCATCGAGTCGTATCCAGCCACCTATGGTTGGTGGGGCGGCAACTATGCCTGGTCGCCAGTCGGCCGCCACATCGCTTATAGTTACGCTGACGAAGTCGGTGTTATCGATCTGCAATCCGAAAGTGAAGAAGATGAGCGCAAGCAACTTCAATCGTTTTCGGAATACAATACGCGTGGCGATTGGGTGTGGGTTCCAAGTTTGTCTTGGTCCCCAGATGGCGGCTATTTAGCCTTCACCAAGCATGCAAGTGAGGATCCCGATGTTGCCGCATTCGATACCTGGGCGGTTAACATAGAAACTGGTCTAGCTAGCCCTTTCATCGAAGATTCGGGCATTTGGAGCCATCCTCTGTGGTCGCCACCGATCACATCTGAAGACGATCTGGTACCGGGATTAAGCCAAATCGCATTTCTAAAGGCAATAAATCCTGTTGAAAGCCAACGCAGTTCTTATGCTCTCTGGCGGATGGATCGAGATGGCAGCAATGCCGAACAAATTTTTCCTGCAGCAGGAGAAAATAGTCGCTTCCCAAGAGAGCAGAGCTCTATTAGTTGGGCACCCACGGGCCAACAGATAGCATTCGTCTATGACGATGATCTATTTCTTTACGATACCCAACTCAATTCGGCCAGCCAGGTTACTTTTGATGACAATGCCATCAGCAACCCAACTTGGTCTCCTTACGGTAAGGCGGCGGCAGAATTGTTGAAAGAATTCGAAGAAAGCCCAGCCACGTTCTTGCAGCCGGGAAATAGAGGCGATGTTCCTCCAGAGTAATCGACCTGCCCGCCGTCGAAACGTCAAACGGTAACAATCATGAATTATCCCACCTGATATGTGCGATCGCCGTCGAAGTCCGGTTATATCTATTATTTTCGTCAGCATCGCCATCGTCAGTTCACTGAGTATCGGCGCCGTTCAGGCTCGATACAAATTCCTGGCCCGTGGTATTCCAGCTAATCTACCCGAGCCTATGGCTGGAGCAGGTCCCAAACTCGGGATAAACACATATCTTGATCCGGATGATGCAGCTGCTTTCCAAGAAACTTTGGCAGCGATCGCGGCAGCCGGTATTAAAACTATCAAACAATCTTTCTTCTATGACGAAAAATTTGATTGGCAGGCCACCGACCGGCTTATGGCCAGTATCGAACAAAATGAATTAACCATAATCCCCTTGCTAGATGGCAGTCCAACAGATAATTACGCTGCGATTAATCCTAAAGCGTTTGCCTTGTGGACAGAAGAATTTGCCGGACGATATGGCGATCAGATTGGGGCTTACATTATTTGGGATGAGCCAAATCTAAGCGAACATTGGGGCAATCAACCGGCTGACCCGGCCGAGTATGCCGCCCTCTTTAGCGCGGCATCCGCTGCTATCCGGGGGGCCGATCCTGCTGCATTCATCGTCACAGCACCACTTGCACCCACCATTGAGACAGGACCCCAAAACTTGGCCGATCATCTCTTCCTTCAAGCCTTATACGATGCAGGGATTGGTCAATCTTTTGATGCAGCAGCGGGAAAACCTTATGGTTTCGATGTGCCGCCGGATGACCGGACTGTAGATGGCGAGACCCTTAACTTCAGCCGTGTGATACTTTTGAGGGAAGTCATGGATCGTTATGGCGATCAGATGAAACCAATTTGGGCTGGAAACTGGGGTTGGAATAGCTTACCGCCTGGTTGGAACGGCGAGGCTTCGATCTGGGGTCAAGTTGAAGAGGTAACACAGACCGAATGGACCATAAAAGCTTTCAATCGTGCCCGGCTAGAATGGCCCTGGATGGGCTATATGTTCTTGGAAAATTGGGAACCTGCTGGTTTATCCACTGATCCCCTTTGGGGTTTCAGTATTGCTGATAGTTCTCTTGCTGGTGATTTAGCGCATCTCGATATAACTAGCGATATCGCCTGGCCTGGATTTCATCCCGCAGATGAAGGGCAATCAACTCAGGATTATAGTGGGGCATGGCGTTTTTCCCCCGATTATGGTGCCGATTCAAGCCACCCCGGGGACGACGTTACCTTTCGTTTTTGGGGTAGCGATGTAGGCCTCCGAGTGCGCCGTTCCGATGTTCGAGGCAGGTTTTACGTATCTGTCGATGGCGAACCGGCAAACGATCTTCCCCACGATGAGAATGGAGCAGCTTTGCTCCTGACTTCGGCTGATCCGGCGGAGAACATTATCACCACCGAAACTGTGGCCCGGAACTTGCAACTTGGCGAACACACGCTTACGATCACATCTCTCCTCGCCACAGATCAATGGTCGATGAGTGGTTTTTCAGTAGGCTACCGACCTCCAGCGGGAAGCTTTGTCTGGCAACAAATCACTTTGGTTGCTGTGGCAGCTGTTGCTATCGCCCTGGCGATCTGTACGGGCCGGCGGGCAAGATGGGACAAGTCTTGTCGTTGGTTATCAGAGCGCTATTATCGGCTGAACCAGAGAGGGCAACTTATGCTGACGGCCCTGAGTGCCATCTTAGTCGCCATATCTGGTTGGTTGACCTGGGGAGAACAAGCAGCCGGCGTCTACAGGCGCTTAGGCGAAGGTACCCAACTAGCATTAACGGCCGCGGCGGCCTCCATCTTCTATATTTCGCCATCGTTCTTACTCTACTTGACTGCCCTGAGCATTTTGTTTGTCCTGGTATATTTTCGCCCGGCCTGGGGTCTAGCTTTGGTTGCCTTCAGCATCCCATTTCACGTGAAACCAAAAGTCTTGCTCGGTTACCGCTTTTCGCCGGTGGAAATATTTCTATTGGTTACCCTTGGGGCTTTTGCTCTACGAAGCGTCCTCGACTACTTAAGGCAGCGAACAACCGATAGCGAAAGCAGAAGGTGGCGCCATAAATTGGTGACCGCAGATTGGTCCGTGATTCTGCTCACATTGGTGGCTACGCTTTCATTATTTTTTACGGAGAGGCTGTCGGTTGCCACTAACGAATGGCGCGTGGTCATCCTGGAACCAGCAATTTTTTATTTCTTGCTACGCTTGATGCGCTTAAATGAGCGCGAAATGTGGGTGATTTTTGATGCATTTGTCGCCGCTGGCTTTATCGTCGCGATAATCGGGTTGGGGCAATATATAACTGGCCAAAACTTGATAACATCTGAAGCTGGCTTAATGCGCATTCGATCCATATTCGGGTCGCCCAACAATGTCGCCCTATACTTGGGAAGGATCATACCGATTCTCCTTGCCCTGGCCCTCATGGGTCGTGATCGCCGGCGCACGATTTATGCTATCCTACTTATTCCAATTGCTTTGGCTTCGATACTAACTTTCAGCAAAGGTGCCTTATTCCTTGGCCTTCCTATGTCTTTGATGGTGGTCGTACTTTACTGGCGCCGATCGGTTGGCGGTCGCATTTGGCCCTGGTTGGCAGGTGCGGTCTTGCTTGGATTGTTCGCTCTAACCTTGACATTGCAGATACCCGAACTGTCCGCTCGGCTCGATCCCAGGGGCGAAACGGGAATCTTTCGATTAAACCTCTGGCGCTCCAGTCTCAACATGTTTCTGGACCATCCGTTGTTTGGTGTAGGGCTCGACAATTTTCTGTATGAATACCGGGGTCGATATATCCTCGATGCCGCATGGAAGGAGCCGAATCTCAATCACCCCCATAATATCTTCCTGGATTTTGCCACCAGGTTGGGAATGTTGGGGCTCCTTGCTGGCGTTTGGCTATTTTGGAACTATTTTAACTTAGCTCGCAAGTTGCCGAAGCAAGTAATCTCTGCATGGCGACCGGTGACAGTGGGTCTCTTGGGTTCATTCGTCTACATCATCGCCCATGGCCTTGTTGATCACAGCTTCTTCCTAACCGACCTGGCATACACATTCTACTTCTTGCTGGGTTTAGCAGTCTGGCTCAACAAGGTGAAAATCTCAATTGAGTGATGGCGTAACTAAATCACACGATACGTGTTTATGGTACTGTCGTTTTGTACATCTTGTTCTTATGGTCCCGCTGTCCAAATCCGATAGATAATTGCAGTGATGTTCACTTGACAATCTAGCTTTCGGTCTTAAAATTGCAGTGCTGTTTCAGAAAAGGAAGCTAAGGAGAACGACCTAATGAGTGATACAGAAGAAAGAGTTCGTCAAATTATCGTCGAGTTACTGGGCGTTAATGAGGATCAGGTGGTCCCAGCAGCTCGTTTTCGTGAAGATTTAGAAGCCGATTCGTTAGATCTGGTTGAATTGATCATGGCCTTTGAAGAAGAGTTTGAAGGTGAGATTTCCGACGAAGAAGCGCAAAAAATCACTACCGTCGGCGAAGCGGTCACATATATCGACGTAAATATGGGCGCCGAATAGCCAACCTTCGATACCATAATCTTTTAAACAAGAGATAATTTCCTTAATAGAGCAACAAGGACGATGCTGAGCATCGTCTTTTTGCATCCACTTGTTCGACTGCGACAAGTGTGTCGCGTTATGATTCTGACCGCAATTTCATTATCGCCACAACAAGAATCGATAGATGTGCCACCCCATTTAGCCAAAATCCAGGTCCAAAACCAACAACAGCGCCAATTATGTCAGCGGCAAACGGACGGACTGCTATATAAGCCCAGCTCGGCAGGAGAAGGCCAATAAAGGCTAAAACAGCAATCAAGGACCATGAGCCGATCCATACCAGCTTTTCAGGAAGTCGCGTTAAAATCAGCAGGGCAAAAGCTAAAAGCACAACGCTCGCAACCCATATTAAGCGCAAAAGCCACTCATTGGCAGTTTCATCGAGGAATGATTCGACGGCCGGAAAAGCCAAAAGGGCAACCAGAATTGCTAGCCCCCGCAGCGCCCATGTTTTCCAACGACGATTTGGCCAATTGCTGCTCCAAAGGAGTAGCATCAAACCTAGCGTTATTGGTGGCAGGTAAAAAAGATTCCGGTCGGCGCTCACGTTCCCAGCCTGTACCGCGGGTATAAACTTGACCCACTCACCCATCTCCAAACCGATGAATGACAGGCCGACTACTGGCTGGGGTAGCCATATGAGAAAATAGGCCAGCAATATGGTTGTTAAACCAAGCTTTAATACTATATTGGCCAGCTGATCCCGCCCCACTATGATGCCTTCGGCCCTTCCTGAAACCCATTCATACGCTTGCCGGCGATAAAAGCGCGCAGCTTCTCATCTTCCGAATGTTGCACCTTCAAGAATTCAGCTAAGCCTGAACTCTGACGCATTCTTAAGGCCATCAAAGCAACCGCTTCCACGTCCGGCTCTATGACTTCCAAACGTTCGTCGGCTGAAGCATAGGCGCGTCCGGCCTCGAACAGGGTGATTTCGGCTCGATTCGAAGCGATATCCAACTGCTGAATCAAATCGAGACCCAATTCTTTTGCTTGATCGCTGATCACAACCTTGGACAATCTTCGGCGGGCTTCTTCAATTTCTCGCGCAAGGAACAATGTCTGTTCCGCATACGCGGCCGCTAACCGTTCAGGTTCTTGACCATAGGCAACAGCCTGCTCATAGGCCTGGTAGCGCAGCTGTGGGTCTGTTAAACCACGGACGACCGCCCGAAGTCCAAAACGATCCATGATCTGTGGCCGCAAGCGCCCTTCCTCTGGATTCATGGAACCGATTAATAAAAACCGCGATCGATATTGCAGATTTAGCGGACCACGCCTTGCGGTATAGAACCCTTGGGCAGCAGCATCTAATATGGCATCGGTCACCGAGTCGTCCAGAAGATTCACCTCGTCGATATAGAGGATATTGCCATCTGCCTGGGCTAAGATGCCTTGTTCTAGTCGAAGGCGACGTTGTTCCAGGGCTAGGCGTTCGTTTATCCCGCCGACCACATCATCTAGTTGAGAATTTAAGGGCAATTCAACGATGCCTACCCTATCTTCAACGGTTAACGGTTCCCCATAACCAACCTGTTCGGCGCACGACTCACAAATGGCATCCATACCACTCTGTTCAAGCATCTGCTCGGTACAACCATTAGGGCAAAGGCTCCGCTGGTGCAGGGGCAGTAAGTCAGTCAACGATCTCACGGCTGTCGTTTTGGCCGTTCCGCGGGATCCGATGAGTAAGACACCACCAATGAGGGGGTTGATGATGGCCAGAATGAGGGCTAATTTCATCTCGTCCTGACCCACAATTGCTAGGAAAGGAAACGGCTCAAATTCTGCCAGGCCAAGATCGATCGCGGGCGCACCAAGCACCTTCTGGGCAGTCGATTTATCACGTAACAAGCGCAATAAGTGAGAAGAGGGCTCAGGCATTATACTTCTTGCTCACGGCTCCTGAGTCGTTTGTTTTGCCTCTCTCCAGCCCTTTGGAAGCGTTCCTCTTCCTCGGACGTCTGGCACTGCACTTGAGGCACAGGGGTTGGCCGACCATTATCATCCAAAGCGACATACACGATATACGCCGTGTTGGTATGAGTCATTGTGCCACTGATAACATCCTCGGCCGTGACCACGACCCTGGTTTCCATGGAAGTGCGACCTGTCCAGGTAATTTCGGCCGAGACTGTTACAAGGTCACCAATGTGAACCGGCGAATGAAAGGTCATGGAATCTAAAACGACGGTAACAACAGGTCTGCGAGCATGTTTACTGGCGGCTATACCACCTGCTTCGTCGCACAATTTCACGATGTAGCCACCATGAACGTTACCCATGGTATTGGCTGCTCCAGGCCCCATCAACTGGGTTAAAGTCACCTGGGACTCGGCTGCTGGTTTAGCTTTCAAAGAATGCATGAATGATCGTCCAGAGATTAGTCCATATCCGGCCGTGTTTCGGATACATAAATGAGTCTTTCCGGGTATTCTTCGAACAAGTCGATGATATTATGGGGCAGATTCCGCATCAGTGGTGCCAGTGGCATGTTTGTCGGCAGCCTGGGCCTTTCCGGGCGAGGCGGGGGCTGGAGTCGTGGTGGTCTTTCGCTGAGCGAACGCTTTCGCAGCAAACGTTTATCATCGCTGATGAAACCCAGATATTGCCCGGCTGAGTCAAAAACTTCCCGACCGGAAACAAATCCCAACCATTCTCCGTCAACATTGAATATGTTCCCTTCAATATAAACGGCGACCCACTCCCCATCTGAACGATAAATTGGCTGCATATCTCTCACCGTTCCTTAAATAATCTTATCACGTCATGCATTATATGAGCCACATAGTGCATGAGCAACAGTTCGACTTCCCAGGTCACGGTTTTTCAGTAGTCGGCACAAAAAATAGAAGAAGCACCTAAATCTGATAGGATTGTTATTGATGATAACGTCCAATCAGAAAGAGGTGCCAAATGAAGCATATCACAATTAAAGGAA
>JAHEJP010000217.1 GCA_024638855.1 Chloroflexota bacterium | reverse complement strand
CGACGAAGTGATGGGCATCCTGGCGGCCGAGGAGAAAACGGCTGGGCAAACATTAGAAAAAGTCGGCCGGAATGAACCATGTCCCTGCGGCAGCGGCAAAAAGTACAAACAATGTCACGGGCGTAAGGCCACTAACGGCTGAGAATCAATTGAGTCAAAAAAGTCAGAAAACTTGGAAGATCTGGGCATCTGCACATTGGCCAACCTTTAAACAGAAGATGACAATGAGGCTTATGAGAGTGACCGGCTGCCCGCCGGGGTGCAAGAAGTTTCTCTTCCCATCGCTAGCAACACAGCGACCCAGTTATCAATGCGTTCAAGAGCCGCATTAACAACAGACGACTTCTCGAAGATCCCAGTCTGATTGCCATTCGTTTTGACGGCTCCCTCTATTTCACCAATGCCTTAACTTTGTTAAGGGCATCCATTATACAATCTGCCACCGCCAAGCCAACACCACAGGTTGTGTTGATCGGTGGAGAATTGATGAACGATATTGATGCCACGGCCGTCATCACCTTGAAGAAGTTTCAGGTTCAGCTACTGAAAACGGGTATTCAACTTCGGTTCGTTTGCGTTCAAACCCAGGTTATAGGTGTGATGAAACGTGGCGGGCTGGAAGAGGCCATTCCGTCGGAGGATTTTTATCCCAGCGTACAGACGGCCGTCGATGCATTCCTCAACAAGCAATAAGAATTTCAATGAACGTTCGAACGGAAACTCCGCCCCTATTAATCGTTTAAACACAGCGGGCCTATTCTACATTTATTGGCCTGGTTTTTTGAAAGTTTATTACCGTATTGGCTGCCAATATTGAGCTATTTAGAGGCGAGTCAAAACCCAACCTTAAAATTTTGGCCAAAATTCGAACTTACCATAAGAATTACTTGACATATTCCTAGTTTTGTTGTACTGTTACAACAGTCGCAATTGTTGTAGTATCCCGCATATCATGAGTAAGGAAGATCTCCTGGAGACATATGCAGGTGTAAGTGAGGTTGCCCTGCGCCTGAACATTCATCCCGAGTCTGTCCGGCGACTTATTCGCCAGGGCAAACTACCTGCTATTAAGTTTGGCAATAAATGGTTGGTTGAGAAGGCGACTCTCGAACAATATGCCGGTCATTACGATCCGAGACCGGGCAATAAAGCCACTCTATTGTAAAGCCCGGGAGTAAATATTTTTTAATGAGTTAAACGGAAAGGGCCATTCCGAATGAAGAGGCTCCAAGAAAGCGCAGAGAGAAAGGATAGTATCATGCAAAGAGCACCAGAAACCGAAAATTTCGCTCGAATTCGCGTCGCGGGCGTTGGCGGAGGTGGAAGCAATGCCGTCGACCGGATGATTGATGAAGGCGTCAGCGGCGTCGATTTCGTCGCCGTTAACACGGATTCTCAAGCCTTACTTCGTTCGAATGCGTCAATTCGGGTCCGAATTGGCGAGAAACTGACCAGGGGATTAGGGTCGGGCGGCAACGCGGAACAGGGTGAAAAGGCAGCCGAAGAATCTATCGCCGATTTAGAAGAGGTCCTGAAAGGCTCAGACATGGTCTTTATCACCGCCGGTATGGGTGGTGGCACGGGAACGGGAGGTGCGCCAGTTGTGGCCCGGGTGGCCAAAGAGCAGGGCGCTCTGACTATAGGGGTCGTCACCAGACCTTTTCTGTTCGAAGGCACGCCCCGATCGCGGGTGGCCGAAGAAGGCATCGAAAAATTAAAAGAGCACGTGGACACGCTGATCGTCATCCCAAATGATCGCCTATTGGAACTGACAGACAAACGCATGTCGCTGACCGAATCTTTCAGCCTGGCCGACGATATTCTGCGCCAAGGGATCCAGGGCATCAGCGAGTTGATCACGGTGCCCGGCCTGATTAACCTGGACTTCGCCGACGTTAAGACCATCATGGCCAACGGTGGCGCGGCATTGATGGCTGTGGGCCGCGGCGAGGGTGAGGATCGGGCAAAGATCGCCGCTGAACAAGCCGTTAGTTCTCGTTTGCTGGACGTCACCATCGACGGCGCCCGGGGCATACTGTTCAATATCACCGGCGGACCAGACCTGAGCCTGTACGAGGTTAACCTAGCAGCATCCATCATCAGGGAAACGGCCCATCCAGATGCCAATATGATCTTCGGCGCCGTCATAGACGAAGCCATGGCCGACAAGTTGCGAGTCACAGTCATCGCTACCGGTTTTGATACAATGCGGCCGTCACGACGGCAGCTGCTCGAAGAGCATTACGGCCGTCCACGCGAGCGAAGACCCGAACCCATTTCCGTCTCGGTTGAAGCTGAAGGTGGCCAGGCCCCTGCACAACAACCGCCGCCTGAGCAAAAACCGGCTACGCCGCGCTATACACCAAATAACATCGAGATCCCGGCATTTTTACGGCGACGTTAATGGAACCCAGTCCTTGTGTCTGGTTGAAACAGCCTTTAGGGTTGTCTAATCCGCAAAACATTAAATAGATATCACAGGCGCTCGCTTCACATCCTCTCTGTTGCTCCCCCTATCACCCCCCGATAGGGGGAGCTGCTTTTTCGGCTACCCGCGATAGACCCCGTAACATGGTTTGCCAAGCTATGATCTAGAATCTACAATCCTAGGTCATATGAGCTTTCGAGACTTTATCCAACGGGCTGATGAAAGCGGCGATTTGATCCGGATCGACCGGTCGGTCCGCACCACTTATGAATTGGCCAACGTGGCCCATGCCCTGGATGGGAAACTAGTTTTGTTCAATCAAATTGACGGCCATCCTGGCTGGCAGGTTTGCGCTGGAGCTTGTTCCGATCGTCGCTATTTCAGCCTCGATCTAGGCATTCCGGTTTCCGAATTGCTGCCGGCGTTAGCGCATGCCTTAAAAAATCCGGAACAGCCACCAATTGTCGAGCGTGGACCTTGCCAGGAAGTGGTTTTGGAGGATTTCGACCTGGGAGATTTGCCCATATTGTTGCATTTACCCCAGGATGCGGGCCATTACATCGCCAGCAACGTGGTTATCATCAAGGATCCTGACCTGGGCAGGAATATGTGTTACCATCGCCTGCTTCGGTTGGATGAGAAACATTTCGCCGCTCGCATCGTGGAAAAGCGAGGGACAGCAACGGCTTTAAGCAAGACTACGGGCGATTTTCCAATCGCTATTTGCATTGGCGTTTCGCTGGCCACCCACCTAGCGGCATCTATGTCGCCGCCACCGGGGGTGGACGAGTTGTCGGTGGCCCATGCGTTATCCCCGACTCCACTGGTTAAATGTATCACCAGTGATCTGGAAGTGCCGGCCGATACGGAAATCGTGCTGGAAGGACGGATTACCAGGCGAACTGTAAGCGAAGGTCCTTTCATGGACCTAACCGAGACGATGGATATCATCCGCCAACAACCGGTGATCGAAATCGATCTCATCACCCACCGTCGCGATCCGATTTACCATGCGCTCTTGCCCGGCGGTCTGGAACACAAATTATTGATGGGCATGCCCAGGGAGCCGACGATTTTTGCCGCTGTTAATAAAGTCGTCGCCTGTACGGGCGCCGTCATAACTCCGGGCGGCACCTCCTGGCTGCACGCTATCGTCCAGATCAATAAACGAGGACCTGATGACGGCCAAAAGGCCATTGAAGCTGCTTTCAGGGGCCACAGTTCGCTCAAGCACGTGTGGGTGGTGGATACAGATATCGACATCCATGATCCGGCCGAGGTGGAATGGGCCATGGCCACGCGATTCCAGGCGAACAGGGACTTGGTGATCATGCCCGACCAACCAGGTAGTTCGTTGGACCCTTCGGGCACCCATGAACCGGGTCAAAAAAGCCGGACGGCAAAGATGGGGCTTGATTGCACGATTCCCTGGGGGGCGGATATGAGCAAGTTTCAGAAAGGGGAATATGGTTCGATCGATCTCAGCAAATATATCCCCGAATAGCGATTGTATCGATAATGAATTTGCGGTTTTAGAATCTGGCGATGGATATTCTGGCGTTACAAGCTGCGGCTGAAGAGAGCGAGCTGTTTCAAACGGAAATAGCTTTTGTCCTCATCCTCTCCCTTGCGGCCCTAGTAGCCATCGTCAGCCGGCGGATTCGCCTGCCCTATACGGTGGCCTTGGTTTTGGTGGGCCTGGCCCTGTCCTTCATTCCTAATCCCATCGATATTGACCTGAGCAGCGAGCTCATCCTGGCGATACTCGTGCCCCCGCTCATCTTCGAAGCCACGCTAAATTTACGGTGGGAAACGCTCAGAAAGAACATGGGCCTCATTTTGTTACTGGCAGTGGTCGGGACCTTCATCGGCACATTGATCGTCGGCTTCATGGTTAAGCTTGCCGGTCAAACGCTGATACCTGAGCTGGATATCTCGATCATTGCCATCCTAGCCTTCGGCGCCCTAATTTCGGCCACGGATCCGGTTGCGGTTATCGCCTTGTTCCGGAATCTGGGCGTCAGCAAACGCCTTTCGGTGCTGGTCGAAGGAGAGAGTTTATTTAATGATGGGGTGGCTATTGTCCTCTTCCAGCTCGCCCTGACGGCCGGCGCTGCTATGGCCTCAGGAGAGGGGCAAGTCTTCAATCTAGGTATAGCCATCGGCGAATTTTTGCGAGTGTTTTTTGGCGGTTTGGCTGTCGGCGCCATCCTCGGCTATCTCGTCTCCACGGTGATCCTTAAAAACGTCGATGATCACCTGATAGAAACAGCGACAACGGTTGCCCTGGCCTTTGGTGCCTTCATCCTGGCCGAGCAGTTCGATGTCAGTGGCGTATTGGCGGTGGTCGCCGCGGGCATTTTTGTCGGCAATATCGGCATGGAAAACACCTCGCCAACGACCAAGGCAACATTGGATAATTTTTGGGAATTCGCTGCCTTCGTCGTTAACTCGTTGGTATTTCTGCTGATTGGTTTGGAGGCCGACTTGACCCAGTACCAGTTAAACTTTGCCCTGATCATCGTGGCCATAATGGCTGTGCTGCTTAGCAGGGGCGTCGTCATTTATGGCCTTACCTGGATATATAATCTCTTAGACCCTAAACGACGAGTTCCCTTAACTTATCGCCACGTGATGTATTGGGGCGGGTTACGGGGCGCTATCAGTCTGGCCTTAGCCTTGAGTTTAACCGGTTCCGTTATTGAAAATGAAGTCGTTCGCGAATTGCAGTTCATGACCTTCGGCGTGGTGTTATTCACCTTGTTGGTCCAGGGGACAACCATCGCGCCTCTTTTGCGCCGCCTCGGATTGACGAAAACGCCCCAACATATCCGGGAGCAAGAGCGGTTCCAGGCTTTGCTTTACTCATCTCAAGCAGGACGGCGGGAGCTAGACCGCCTTTACAACGATGGCATCTTGTCGGCCGAAGTGTTTCAGGCCATGTCAGATGTTTATACCAGCGATATCAACAGCCGTAGCCAGGATTTACGCGATTTGCTTCACGAGTATCCCGAACTAGAACAGGCGATGATATTGCAGGCGCGCAAGGACCTGCTACAAGCTGAACGAACGGCTCTTCGCGACGCAAACCAGCGTGGATTGATTTCCGAAGAAGTTTACTACGAACTAGTACGCGAGATCGATGATCGCAGCGCAGCTTTGGAGCTGATTGAACGCACCATGCAGGCGAATACAGGCGGCGATTAATATGGAAGGCAACAGCATGGGATGTATCATTTGCGCGACCAGGGGCGGCGCCGGAAGCCGGGCCGTCCAGGAGAAGGCTATACAATACGCCCGTGAACGGGAGTGCAAGCTCATATTCCTTTACGTCGTCGACGTTAGTAATATGGATCACGCGGATGAGAAGTTGATCCCAGCCGTGCGGGAAGAGCTTTATTGGGTGGGCCAGACTTTGCTGCGCATTGCTCAAAGAAGGGCGGAGTCTGAACAGGTAACCAGCGAAATCATTGTGCGTGAGGGGCAGGTGCAAGTTGAGATCTGCCGCCTGGTAAAGGATCGCTCGGCCGAGATCTTGCTCATGGGTGCTCCGCGCGGAACCACCGTTTCGAGTTTTGGAGATGACTTCGTGGAACAGTTGGCCCTGGAAATCTCACAAGAAACCGGCGTTAGCGTTGAGATCGCGCGACCGGAAGAGGCTTGATGGCTGAATACTTGAAGGTTTACGAGGTCGGACCGCGGGATGGATTGCAGAATGAGGCGGCGCTGATCTCGACCGTCGATAAAGAACGGATTATCGATGGATTGGTCAAAGCCGGATTAGGTTTCATCGAATTAACCAGCTTCATTCATCCGGCGGCCGTGCCCCAAATGGCCGATGCAGATGAGATCATGGTCAACACTCTTGCCAAACACGTCGATGATCGCAGGCAATTCACCAGCCTTGTCTTCAATGAGCGAGGTTATGAGCGGGCTTTAGCGGCCGGTTGTTCGGCCATTGCTATCGGAGCGGCCGTCAGCGATTCATTTAGCCAGGCCAATACAGGCATGTCGACGCAAGCGTCGCTGGATAAAGCACGCTTACTCTTGGGCTGGGCACAAAGGGACAAAATATGGACCCGAGTCTATATCAGTACAGCCTGGGTATGTCCTTTTGAAGGGCCTGTAAGGCCCGAAAAAAGCATCGCATACGCTGAGATGTTATGGGAAATGGGACCGGATGAACTGGCGTTGGCCGACACCATCGGTCACGCCAACCCGCTGGAGGTGGGCCGGCTATTAGATGATGTGGGCAAACGAATGGACATCGATAAGATAGCCGTACATTTGCACGATACCCAAGCCCTGGCAATGGCTAACACCATGGCAGCCATACAGGCCGGTGTGCGCATACACGATGCCAGCATTGGCGGTTTGGGAGGTTGCCCGTTCGCTCCAGGCGCGGCCGGAAATATGGCCACTGAAGACCTGGTATTTCTGGCGTATAAGTTGGGTATGGGTACCGGCGTCGACTTTCCGGCCTTATGGGATGTAGTAGCCAATATAGAAAAAATGGTCGGTCGCCCGATTGGCGGCCGGATCCGGGCCTGGTGGGAAAGTGAAGGTCATTTCCGCGAAGACGGGTTGCCATTCAACCTACTGAGTTGAGACAATGAAGTTAGAGGAGAAATGTGCAAACAGACATTGGACTGAGTAGCGAACAGAAGGAGATGTTGTCTGGCGAACAAGGCGTTGCCAAGCAAATGGCTATGCGATTGCTGTTAGACATGGCGGCTGCGGCGGGGGCATCCGAACTGATTCCTATTGAAGGCGCTCACTTATCTGGCGTTTCGCCTTTGACCGGCGGGCTCGGGTTGCGGCGTTTCCTGGCCAAATTGGCCGGCGATCCCTTGGCCCAAGTTGCCGTGCCTACCACGCTCAACGCGGCCGGATGCGATGCCGCTCAATTTGGCGCGATGCGTATCACTGCTCCTGACTTCCTCGAGCAAAGCCAGGAAATCGTGGCGCTTTACGAAAAACTTGGGGTGCAATCGACTCAATCCTGTATTCCTTATGAATGGGAAGGGGTCATCACTTCGGGAACAGCTGCCTGGTCCGAATCTAATGCCATCTGTTTCGGCAACTCTTATTGTGGTTTACTGAGTAACCGGGAATCGGGTTTATCGGCGCTGGCAAGCGCCCTAACCGGTTATGCTCCACTTTACGGCCTTCTCGCACAAGAGGCACGCCGGCCCAACCTGGAAGTCATCGTTACCTGTGCTATGGATGATCCAACGGATTTTTCGATTCTGGGCGACTGGATCGGCAAACAACGCCGACCAGAGTGGCGGCTACCGTTCGGACCTATCCCTTTGCTCAGGGGTTTGCCGGCCGATCTGAATCACGAACAACGCAAAGCGCTGACAGCCGCGGCCGCCAATTACGGATCGCCCTTACTTTATGTTGAAGGGGTGACAGATGATCCTCCGGTCGAGAATTTCCAGGCGAAGCTGATGTTTGGTGAATCGGATTTAGAGCTTCGTTACCAGGAATTGCGGCCGCAGGTACCGGTATCGTTGATAACCATCGGCTGCCCGCAGGCGTCCCTGGGCGAGATTCAGGCCACGGCCGAATTATTACGAGGCAAGAAAGTCACAGCCGCGCCGGAGACGATTCCCGGACGCCCACCTTTATGGATCTTCACCTCTTCGGCCAATAAAGCTATTGCCGAAAAAACCGGCTTGGCCCAAATCATCACAGAGAGCGGGGCGTTGCTTCTGGAGAACACCTGTCCGGAGGTCGTGCCCTATGACCGGCAGTGGGTGAAGCATATTCTGACCAATTCTATGAAGGCGGAACATTATTTGAAATCGGGCTTAAATCGGATTCCAACCTCGGTGATGCAGCTGGCCGAGTGTATCGCCGTCGCTACGGGCGAATTAAAGATCCGGGTCGATGAAGTTGCCATTGCAGAGGCGATAAATGGCAATTTGAAAAAGGCGGGTTACCTGGTCCAAAAAGCGCCTTCGTCCATACTGCCACCAGCAACAGGGTCATTTGAATCGCTAGGCCAGGGCCTGCCGTCGCAAGGTGATTTTAAGGTAGTGGCCGAGGCATTCGTCAGCGAAGCGCCTATCACCTTGTTGGGTTTCGTCAATCGAGAAAGCGGCGTCGTAGAGGAAGCAGGACATCCGGCCGACGGCCGATCGATGGCTGGCAGAATCGCCATCTTCCCCAGAGGAAGCGGTTCGACGGTGGCTCCCTATGTGTTACTCGAGCTCCATTACCGGGGAAATGCGCCCGTAGCCATCGTGAATACCGAAATCGATCAACAAAGTGCGCCGGCCTGTTCCCTCGAAGGTATCCCTTATGCCTATCAATTCGACGGCGATGTGATCCGGCATGTTGGACATGGAGACGTAGTTGAATTGAGCCGGCAAGGTGCGGAGGTAACGCTGAGGCTAATATCGCGAGCCAACATAAAATCTTAATGCCAAAGGTTTGTCCCAGCCCACACTGCCGAGTTATCGCCCTTTTCACTTTCTCAACCGCACTGTCCGGTGTATACTGTCGACAAGATGGGGCCAGGCGTTAATTCGCGAATAGCAGGAGGCAATGAACCAAAAGACGAACGATAAGCTGGTCGGCGCAGTCATCGATAACTTCGAAATCCAAGATGTGATCGGTCAGGGAGGCATGGGAATCGTCTATCGCGC
>JAHEJP010000216.1 GCA_024638855.1 Chloroflexota bacterium | reverse complement strand
CCTGACCTTCTTGAAGCGCTTCACCCCGGGCCAACATTTGGGCTTGCTGGGCAGGCTCATCGAGAAAGTCGCCAATACTTTGAACAACTGCCTGTAGTCCGCCTTCATCGTGTGTCGCAACTAATGGCACGTTGATCGTTTGCAGCGGCCTATCCATCACATAGGCGGCAAATTGGAGCCATGCGTCTCTAGTTGTTAACGCCTGGCGAACTTCTCCAAACATAGCCTCAGTGTTCAAGCTGAAGCCAACACTCTGTGGATCGAGTTCTATATGTTCATCCCGGTGGTAGATATAAACCGGAGCATAGTAACTATCATTCAAAAATTCATCCGCTTGATCGAAGGTCAGCCCCGAGACGTCAAGCCCGGCAATTGTTGTGCCAATAGGTAATAGCTCCCTTGTTTGCCGGAACTGAATCCACTTGAAGAGTAATAACCCGCCCACCCCAAGTATCAATAAAACAAGAAGCCACTTTCTGATCGTCGCCCTCATAATCGTTCAACTATTGGTCTATTGACCCGTCAGTTTGAAACCTGGCCGCCAAGATAAGGGTTATCGAAATTGAAGTAGTTATAAGTAGCTTGAGAGATGTCCGCTAACAGCGGAGAGCTTACCTCCCATTCGAGCCAATCAGGCTTAAACATGTAGGTTACCAGGACGTAATCACCACCCGGGGAAAAAACGATACCAGCATCACCATGAGTATCGCTAATCCAGCCATGCTTGTGTGCTACTTCTGTATCCGGAGGGACACCTTCCTCAATAAGGCTGCCAATCTTGTTGAGTTTCATGAAGTCGACCAATTGCCTACATTCTTCCTGAGTTAGCTGGCTCCCCAAAGCCGCGATCAGGTCGCCTCCGCTCTGCTGGGCGCAATAGTAGAGCATGGTCATTAACATCCCCATGTCTTCGGCCGTGGTCTGCATTGCCGGATCGGGATCCGTAAGAAGATCTTCTTTAACATTTGCAGGGGTCTCATACGTTGAACGCCCTGGCCTTGGCTGTTCCTCATAAGGAACGGCGATGAATGTATTTTCGAGGCCCAGGCTACGCATTGATTCTGTGAGGATATCAGCACCAAGATAGGCATTATCTTCTCCGGCAACCACATCCAACAATAAGTTCGCGCTGAAGTTTCCGGATTGAACAACCAGTGTTTCAGAAATCAACTTCGTTTGCTCAGCCGATAGGTCGCCTTCCTGAACGCGCAACGTTTCCAAGACAATCGGTACTTTGACAATGCTCATACCAGACATCGCTTCATCGGCATTGATTGCTATCTCTTCGCCAGATTGAAGGTCCTTTATAAAAACACTAGCGACGCCATCAAAGTCCTCTAAATGATTGACGATTAGACGAGCGAGTAGATTGATATCAGGTCTCGATGGATCGGTGGCTTCGAGTATTAGATGAGCCTCGCGATCGGCTGCACGGTAAAAGGCTGCCTGTACGTCCGGTTCGCTGGCCTCGATATTTGTCTGGACACCCGTTTCCCCGTACTGAAAACTTAACGTTGTGGGCACAGGCTGCGCAGGCAAAGCAGGCTTATCAAATGCAGTCGCCACCGTATCCAGAACTTCTTCAAGGGCAATTGGATTATGCGTAGCCCGCAATTCAATTTGGTCAACTTCAACTGGCCTACCCCATAAAAATCCCCAGAAACCGGCCCAGAAGTCTTGCTGCTGGCGCTGGTAGTCTGCCTGGCTAAGCATCGTGTCTAAATCAAGCGTAAATTCGACATCTGTTGGATTGACTTCAATTGCTTCTTCTCCATGATGAATGATAACCGGGGCCGATAAATAACGATCGCTCAATCGTTCAGCCGCTTCGTCGCTGTTCAACCCTCCAATCGATACACCTCCTGCAGTTAAACCCGCGGGATAGAACCGGCGAAAACTACCGTACTGATAAAGTTTAAATAGTAGAAACAGAACTGCGGTAACCATGACTATGACAATTAGCCATTGCCCTAATCCAGGTGATGATCTTCTACTCATACGGTACGCGCTCCCTCAAGACGGGACTTTTAGCTTCATTAGTCGCGGCAGCCACCGCTTTCTCGACGAAGGCATGTAACGGCTGGGGCAAAGAATCGGGATGAAACCAACCCGCCTCAATGATTTCAGAGCTCAACTCCATTGGACCCACCACATGAACATGGGCAGTATAGGCAATCATTATTACATTGGGTAATTCAAAAGATAATTGGATAACTTTTCCCAAATCAGCCGTTAGACCCGTCTCCTCATTAAGCTCTCGCAAGGCACATTCGGCCGGTGACTCGCGTCTACCCAACCAACCTCCCGGGGGGCCCCAGGGCGTTTCAGGATGAAATACGTGTCGCAACATCAAGATTCTTTGTTGGTCATCAAAGCATATTACCAAGACACCTGCGCGGTGCCGAGGTACAAATACCTTTATGGCTATACCGAGCAAATAGCGCATCAATGGCAAGCGTACAATACTCGCCAAATGCTCTTTTCTCTGACTAGTGAGGTCAAAAGGTAGCATAAGAAAGACACGTAAGTATAACACAACCAAAGAAGGCTTTATAGCCTAACTCGTCGGGCTAAGTCCTTACTCATATTAGGCACTCTCATGGAACAAATCAGTGGTACCCAGCATCGAATGGCTTCTAAATAGCTGATTTGCCAACTTGATGATCGACGACCGAAACTTTTGCGGGACCATCTCGTATAGAAGTTGTAGCAGCATGCTGCATCCAAAGGAGACTAGGACTATGACAGAGGCAAGGCTAATGAAAAGCGACGGTGACAGGATGATAAGTGGTGTGTGCGGTGGCATCGCTGCTTATCTTGGGGTCGACTCCGTATTCGTTCGCCTGGCATTCATAGTCCTGGCATTAGCCAGCGGCGTCGGCTTTTTAATCTATATCATCCTCATGATCATTATGCCCAGTGAAAATAACTTGAACGACGCGCCATCTGACGTTGCCCAAGATAATATTGGTCAGATTGGTAATGATGTGTCGTCAGGATTCAAAAGAGTGCGTCAACATCGCCAAGGACCCGCAATTGCCGCAGGGTTACTTATTTTTTTGGGCATTTATTTACTTTTAGGTAATTTTGGGTTGCTCGGCTGGCTTAGCGGCGGCATTTTTTGGTCGTTGTTACTGATTGGCGTAGGAATTTACCTGATCGCTCAAAGAGGCGGTGATTGAGTGATCAGCGGCTTGGTTCAAACAAAGGCGGGGAAGATGATTGTTTGATCTCCCGATCTATTGTGGAGTTTGCTTCCCGGTCTGGCTCGACCGGTAACAAGATATAGAAAGTACTCCCTTCTCCGGGCACACTCTTTACTTTGATATCACCCCCATGAGCTGTGGCAATCCATTTGGCGATAGACAAACCAAGACCCGATCCCCCCAGATTGCGGCTACGAGCTTTATCAACCCGGTAAAACCGGTCAAAAATGAGTGGAATATCTTCAGCCGGTATACCAACGCCGGTGTCACTGATCTCAATACTGGCGAATCCGTTCTCCTTCGATAGGCTCAAATTTACCGTTCCGCCTGATGGCGTGTACTTAATCGCGTTGTCGACAAGATTTAATATCAGCTGTTTCAGACGATCTTCATCACCGACTACACATACCTGATCGACCTCTTTGAGGACGAGGTGGATTGAGAGGTTTAAGGTTTGCACCTGACGGTAAACATCCAGGAAAACGCCATCGAGTTCGACCGGTCTTTTTTGTATGGGCAGACCGCCCGTATCAGCGCGAGCTAGTAGGAGTAAGTCATCGACAAGGCGAGTCATCCTCTGAAGTTCATCTTGGACAACATCCAATGCTTCAGGATCGGCCTCGCCCATTCGCCGCATTAAATCTACATTCCCGCGGATTGTCGTCAATGGTGTTCTGAGTTCGTGCGATACATCGGCTAAAAATCGCTGGCGAGAATGGAACAAGCGCTCCAAGCGTTCGAGAGTCTGATTCAAGACCAGCGTTAAGCGACCGATTTCATCCCGGCGACCCGAATCGGGCAAGCGACGGCTTAGATCATCTGCCTTGGTAATCTGCAGGGCTGCCGCAGTGATATCGTCCAATGGTTTTAGCAACTGGTGTGTGAGAATGGCGCCCAAGAGTAAAGATAGCCCAACCGCCGCCAATCCCACCAACAAAAGAATAAATTGTAATTGGTCGAGAACTGCCTGCGTCTCCACCAGTCGGGCAACCTGAAGATAACCAACCAAACTCCGACCATCGACACTATCAACATGTAATGGTTCAGTCAAAACTCTAAGTGGCTGGTTATTATGCATAACCGTGCTGTAATATTTATCAGCCTGAGGTCCATGGGGATCTAAGAGGACATGATAGTCTCCCAAGTTCTGGGACTTTGCCAATATTTCACCACGTGTATCCAAGATGACGAAGAAATTTGTCGCCGTCTGGAATACATCTAGCTCCTCGGCCGGCAACGACAATACAGCCATATCACCCAGGACAAAAGCTTCGGTTTGAGCCCGAAGCTGCGTTGCAGTCTGAGATAGGTCTTGGTCAATCTCGTTAAGAAGCGTCGTCCTCGCAATGATATAGACGGCCGAGCCGAAGAGTACAAAGACAAATACGAGAATGAGGGTATACAGAGCGATAAGACGAAATTTGATTGACAACTAGGCTCTTACCTGTTACTGATAAGTCACAATGCTCAACTATTAAATAAACCCCAATTATATCGCAGCTTCATTAGACCAAGATGAACGACTGCCATGGACGTCGGTCATCCGCCTAATCACTCTCGCGCAAAACGTATCCAACTCCTCTAACTGTATGGATTAATCTTGACAACTCTTCGATTTCAGTTTTTTGGCGGAGGTACCGAACATATACTTCGATGATATTGCTCTCGCCACCAAAATCGTAGCCCCAGACACGATCGAAAATGACGTCGCGGGTGAGCACTTGCCGTGGATTTCGCATGAACAATTCTAATAGCTCATACTCTTTTGCCGTCAAATCAAAGATTTGACCTGCCCTTCTCCCCTGGCGAGTACCGGTATCCAATTCAAGATCAGCAAACCGGTAAACCTGGGGCTGGGAAGGTTGGGCTCGTCGTAACAGTGCCCTGACTCTAGCCAATAACTCATCAAATGAAAAAGGTTTAACCAAATAATCATCGGCCCCGGCATCTAAACCAGCGACCCGATCTTCAATTGACTCTTTAGCCGTCAACATCAAAATGGGCACGTCACTCGCAGCCCTTAGCCGCCGACAAACCTCTAAACCGTCAATACCAGGTAACATGATATCCAACAAAACCAAATCCGGTGGATTATCACGAGCTTTCTCTAGCCCATCCCTACCATCAATTGCCGTGTCCACAATATAATTCTCATACGTTAAGCCGCGTTTGAGGAATTGGCGGATTCTTTCTTCATCTTCTATTACAAGTATTCGTGTTGCCATAATGTTCCTCCAATGCTGTATCGCCCAATTGGCATAACACGTGATTATAGTCTCCGCTTGTACGGACGCAAAAACACCGAGCCCTAACTTCGAATAAAGTGTCTCTTGTCTAGCCGGTTTGAATAGCAATGTCATCCTATCGGCATTCATTATCTATGATCTGAATTAGACTACTGTGCTACAAGACTACATCACCTATTAAGGTGTTTTTGGCTAATTGAGATATTGCAGCGCTATGTTTGCCACCTATCTTCATTGGGCGGTACAATCCCACCTGTTGGAAGATTCAAAGTGAGCCGGTCCACTTTGCCCATAATTCCGGCAATTCGGATTCTGAAGGTTTTGACTGATTACGATTTTTGGATGGAGGATAAGAGATGGAACCGCTACAAGAGCTCAGTTTTGAGCTAACACAGTGGATTCAGGTCAATTACCCCCAGCTAGAAGACTTTTTTAGGCTTCAAAGCAACATTGGCCGTTTCGAATTTTACCTCCTCGTAATTCTCCTGGTTTACTGGTGCCTTGACAAGACCTTAGGAAGATCCATCGCCTATTTGCTGACATTTTCGTACCTAATAAATAGCATGCTAAAACATGTTCTTGGTGATCCACGACCATATTGGTTAGATGCCACACTCGGTTTAGACACAGAAGAGAGCTATGGCGTACCGAGCGGTCACGCACAAGCGGCAACCGTCTTTTTTGGCTTTCTTGGTTTATGGTTCAAAAAAGCATGGGTCTGGATATTAGCCATCATCATGATTATGCTAATTTGTATTAGTAGAATTTATCTGGGCGTACACGACCTTGAAGATATCATCGCGGGCATCCTAATTGGTATTGTTATCTTAGCCGGCTACTTCACTTGGCAAAGGTATTTGGCTCAAAGATTTGCAAACCGAATATTGGGGCAAAGGTTGCTCATAGCTATCCTTGTACCCCTCGGTCTGGTCGCTGTCTATTTGATAATCATGATCATCATCGGACAACCCGATACAAATGTTACCTGGTCTACTTATATCGACGTAGCTGAGAAAACTAGTATTGATAATGTTGCGACATCCTTTGGCGCAGTATTAGGCTTCGGAATTGGATTTGTTCTCGAAGTAAGTAGAGTGCGTTTCTTAAGCACCGGGCCAATCGGCAAAAGAGCTTTACGCTTTGTTGTAGGCTTATTGACAACCGTGCTTCTCTGGCTTGGTCTTGAGTTAATAATCCCCACGGAACCGCTGGCATTATCGATACCACTTCGCATTATTCATTTATTTTTGGTTTGCCTATGGATCGCCTATTATGCACCTTGGATCTTTGTAAAATTGCGACTGGCCGATTCAAAGCCCGAGCCTGAAGTATCGATTACAATCTGAGACGAACCCAGTGTTAGCCTTCTTTATTCAAGGAATGGTACTGGGTATACCGGCAGCTGCAACCCCTGGACCACTTCAAGCTTATTATATTTCTCAAACTCTGCGCGTTGGCTGGCAAAAGACTTTGCCATCGGTGTTCGCCCCGTTGATAAGCGATGGTCCTATTATCTTGCTGGTATTATTGATCCTTACACGAATACCGGATTGGCTTTTGCAATCCTTGAGAGTGGTCGGTGGGATTTTTATCTTGTATCTGGCTATGGTTGCCATAGTCGGATTCCGGCGAAGCGAGATAAACTCGGTTAAGATCACTGAATCAAGCCACAGAGGTATTCTTCGGGCAACTGTAACAAATCTATTGAACCCTAATCCGTATATATTTTGGAGCCTAGTGGCCGGACCGATATTACTTACAGCCTGGAGGGAATCAGTTATCCACGGCGCCAGTTTTATGCTTGGTTTTTACGGAACTTTTGTCAGTGGATTAACCCTGTTGATTCTCCTTTTCGCCCTAGCGGGACGAATCGGACCCAGAATGGTCAGAGTGTTCAGTATCCTGGCTATCGCCGCACTTATTTGCTTTGGCATATACCAGATTGGATCCGGATTGCTAGGGGCATGATTTGGCTTCCCTAATCCAGCCCAACAACTAATTTGAATCTCTCTTAGCCACGAGTAGCAATCTAGGAGACTCCTCGTTGTATGGATTTTTGTCATAATCACCATACACGGATTCAATCTTTAATCCTTTGTCTTGCAAGGATAGGTCCAGTTGATGTGCATATTGGAAATGAAGCTCGCTCTGTACGATGATCCGCTCTAATGTACCCACGGAGTTAGGTGACGTATCTAGGATCCAAGTAGTATGGCGAATTTGACGGTCTATATCGACCCAACTACTCACCATCTGAAGGATCGTTTTATCGGAATCTTTATCATTCAGAGTTTGTTCCAAATACAACAAATTGTCATCCCCAGAATCTGCCATTGTCACAGGATTATCGACGTCAATAAGTAAACGGCCGTCCGGCCGTAAATGGTCGAAAACACAGCCAAAGCAGGCTCGCATCTGGTTAGGACTAAGATGCATCAACGTGTTAAAAGGAATGAGAATCAAATCAAACTGCCGTCCGAGATTAAAAGAACTCATATCTCCCTCGACAATTTTCGCCCTTTCTCTAACAGACGATCTTTCTGCATCAATTTTCGCTTCGGCTATTCTAATCATTGATTGCGACCGGTCGAGACCCATGATAAGGTGACCTGTCCGAGCAAGTGGCAGAAGCAGCCTTCCCGTTCCACATCCTAACTCAAGGACCTGCATGCCATACATATCCGCCAGCTGCAAAGTGAACAGGATGTCATCCCTTAAACCTTCATGGAGTAAATCATAGAAGTGCGCTATTCGATCGTACATAAGTCCAGGCCATTTCCAGTTGGAATCTATCGAAACTTTGGATTCCTCTTTTCCCTAAATGCAGTTAATGCTTCGAGATGATCAACCGACAACCATAAATCATTAAATAGATCAGACTCGATTTGGTTAACTTCTGCAGTTGGCAGATAGGTTGCCGCCCGAATCAATGATTTTGTCGCAGCCAAAGCCTGACTAGGCAACTCTTTAATCCTGGAGGCCAGGTTCAAGGCTTCCGACAAAACCTTGGAGCCTTGTGGCGTGATACCATGGATGAAACCCATCTGATATGCCTCCTCTGCTGAAAAAAAACGTGCGGTCAGCAGTAAATCCGACGTTCTGCTGGCCCCCAATAGCCGCACCAGCCGATATGTGCCGCCCCAACCTGTTGTCAAACCCACTTGAACTTGAGCAAAACGGAAACGCGCGCTCGATGTCGCCAATCTCAGATCACACGCGGTCGCAATTTCACAGCCTCCACCAATAGCGTCACCATTTATGGCAGCGATCACCGGAACCCTTAGCTGAACAAGCGTTTCCAGGGCGCGACTCATGATGTGGTTCAGGCGTTTACCATCGGAGGGTTTTATTTCCGATGAAAGCTCCTTTAGATCCCCGCCAGAAGCAAAGGCTTTATTCCCTGTGCCCGTAACTACCACTACGCGAATATTCGTATCATCGACAATCTGGTCCACAATAGTTGCGAACTGATCTTGGCTGTTCCAGCTCAGAGCATTGCGCCTCTCCGGTCGATTGATGGTGAGGATCGCGACACTATTTTCAACTCGGTATAAAATCTCATCTGCCATGATGCAAGTATCAGCACTTACAAGGCTGGAGGCAAATTCGAAATAATGTTGGTCAAAGCTTCTTGCGGGCGCGATTCTTACCAAAGCAATGCAGAGTGAAGATATAGTTCCACGAAGGGCCATGCATTGGCTTGGAATCTCAGCT
>JAHEJP010000215.1:4631-9188 GCA_024638855.1 Chloroflexota bacterium | reverse complement strand
GGCAGCTACGACTTCGGTTACACCGGCGCCAACATTGGCGACACCCTCTACGTAGATTGGAATGGCGACAGCATACAAAGCACAGGTGAAGAAGGCATTCCCAATGTCGATGTTTACCTCTACCGCGATTTGGACGGTGATGGCATTGTTGATGCAGGTGATACCTTGCTAGAAACGGCCATAACCGACGCTAACGGCGAATACCTCTTCGTCAACTATCCCGCCGGCAATTACCTCATAATCGTAGACACCGGCGACCCGGACTTCCCCGGCAGTTACATGCAAACGGGCGATCCCGATGCTACCTTCGATAGCAAACATACCTTCACGACCGACGGCGTTGCCGATAAACTGGATGTAGACTTTGGCTACCAACCTCAGGGGATAAGCTCCATTGGCGATTTGGTCTGGGCTGATCTGGACGGCGACGGCGTTCAAAACGTCCGTGAAACAGGCATTGAGAACGTAGCCGTAACGCTCTATCAGGATCAAGATGGCGATGGCGCGATTGATCCTGAAGACGCCATTGTAGCCACGACTACAACCGATGCCAACGGCGGTTATCTGTTCAGCAACTTGGCCGGGGGTAACTACATCGTCGGCATAGACAATGCCAACTTTAATTCAGGGCAGCCATTGAACAATTTAAGCCACACCAACGGCAGCCAAAATAACTTGCACCAGGTGGCCCTCAATGCTAGCGAGGATTACGATCTGGCTGACTTTGGCTACGCCAACAGCGCTATCGGCGACCTCGTTTGGCAGGACAACGATGGTGACGGCACGCGCGACATCGGCGAACCGGGCATCAATGGCGTGACTGTAAATTTGTATGATGATGCCAACAACAATGGCGTGTTGGATGCGAGTGAGGAAGCGACGGCTGTGGCGACGGCCGTTACCGCTAACGATAGTCAAGGCAATGCCGGGCACTACTACTTCGGCAGCCTGCCCGCCGGCAACTACATCGTCAAAGTGGACACAAGCAGCCCAGCCTTAGCTAATCACACCCTCACTGGCGACCCCGATTCGTACAATACAACAGACCCAATCAACCTCTCCTGTACCCATGTTGACGCTCAGGCGTGCGACAATATCAAATTCTTTGACAACCAGCCATCTACCAGCCTTTACGATCTCAATCCAGGATTGGCGCTAGGCCAAACCGACCTCACGGCCGATTTCGGCTACCAGCCGCAAGGGGTCATCGGCGATACTGTTTGGATTGATTTCGATAATGATGGCGTGCGTGACGGCAGCGAACAGGGCATTCCTGACATCACAGTCTATTTGTGTGATGTGACGCCCTGTAATAGCGCGACGGCTCCAGGGAATATCCTGAGCACGGTCGTTACTGATGAAAACGGCGAATACAGCTTCGGTGGTCTGACAAACGGGGCTACCTATTATGTCGGCGTTGGAACAGACGACCCTGATTTTCCTGCCGGACTGTCCCAAACCTTCGACCCGGATGATGCAACTTGCACAACCAACTGCGACGACGGAGGTTCTGCTACCATCAATACTGGCGTTAACAACGGCATCAATCTCGACATCGATTTCGCTTACCGCTTCGAAGGTTCCAACAGTATCAATGGCACCGTCTGGCATGACGACGACAATGGCGGCCAAAGTGGCGGCGCGGGCGACATTGACGCCGGGGAAACCGTCCGCTATGAAAACGTTCCCGTTTATCTCTGGCATTGTGGCTCTGGCACATGCAACGATGGTGATGAAACCCTGGTCGGCTCAACGCTGACAAATGCCAGCGGACAGTATGCCTTTACCGATTTGGCCGATGGCACTTATCGCGTCGTCGCCAATAGCAATGCGATTAGTCTAAACGGGACAAACCCAACCACGACAATGGATTACGACGGCGATCCCGGCACAGATCCGGCGGCCGTACTCGACGCCGGTAATCCTACAGCCACACGCGACTTCGGCTTCCTCTCCCTGGCAGACATGGGTGACCTGCCCGCAGCTTACAATGTAACGACGCTAACCGATAACGGCGCGCGCCACACGACCAGCAGCAACCTCTATCTAGGCGCAGCCCAACCGGATGCAGACGCGGATGGTGCGGAAAGCGCCGAGGCTACCGGTGATGGCGGCGACGACAGTGATGGAGTCACTTATCAAGCAGCAGCCAGGAATCCGGCAACTGGCGGCTGGACAAATGGCACCGTGGTCGGAACCGGCGATGGCGGTAGTTTGGAAATCACGATTGGTGGTAGTTGGAGTGGCGTGCCCCAGGTCTTTATTGACTTTGACGGAGATGACACAGCTTATTCTCTTTCGGAAATCGTTTTGCGCGATAGTTTAGGCAATCCGTTGACGATGCCATTTGCCCCTGGCGCACATCGGGTTTACTTCGATATTCCTGCTGGCACGTTTGACGGCGTGACGCCATCCAACCCGATCTTCTTACGAATACGGTTGAGTACGGATGGCGGATTAGGTGTAATCGGTTTGGCCGAAAATGGTGAGATTGAGGATTATCTGTATCTTTTTGGTCCAACGGCAATTACCTTAGCAACCTTCCAAAGCAAGATAGTCGATGACCGATTTATCGCCATGGGGATCTTGATTAGTATGAGTATGATTACCACATTGACAATGATTTATCGCCGTAAACACATGCCTTCTTAATCTAATCCTTATTTGTTTGATTGATACCTCTGTATGGGTATCAAATGACTTCTAAAACAAAGGATCCCTCAAGTATTATTGAGAGCTCTTTTTCTATGTATTTACTATAGAACGTTGGGAGCGACAGGACACGCTTTGTCAAGTTCCAATTTTGACAGTTGGACAACCATCTTGAACTCAGCGTGTCTTTTCCGACTCATTACGCGCGACCATTTTTCTAACCAGTGCCGCGGGCTACCTCGATTAGAGGCACCTTGGACATGGAGGCTAGCTCCCTTTTGAGCGAGTCTACCATCACGTCCACACCCGGCGCCGTGCCGAATCCAAAGTCCTCAGAAGCGCTGGTGAGAAGGATGAGATCAGCCTTGGCCTTGGCTAAAATATACTCCAGGGTAAGTGGTGTAAGCGTCTCTTGAATATCAACTTCAGAGATTATACCCTCTTGAACGGCAAATGGTTCCTTATAAGGGCTGCAGGTGATAATGGTCAGGGAAGGGTTTTTTTGCAGTTGGCGCAGCACCTGTGTCCCTACTTTACCAACGCCAACAACCAGTATACGCATCTCAACACTCTCCTTTCAGATCAAATTCAACGCGGAAATGACGTAAAAGAGCAACCCCAAGATAGTGGCGCTGATCACGGTTGCCACCAGACCATAGCGCATCATATCCCGGGATTCGATGATGCCGCTGGCGGACACCAAGGCCATCCGGCCGGAGGCGGAAGGCAGCGAATAACCAAAGGTGGTGGCCAGGGTCACGGCCATCACCAATAACACGGGGTTAAGTGTGGGATCGGTCAGGGCAAGGCTGATGAGGATAGGCACAAAAACGGCGGCAATGGTGGTGTTGTTCATCACATTGGTTAACAGAGCTGAAATAAAGACCAGTAGTAACAGGCTGGCAATCAAGGGAGGGCCAGAGACGATAGGGCTGATCAGTTCTGCGACCCAATCGGTAGCCCCTGTCCGGGTCAGCGCCGCACCCAAGGCCAGGCCTGCGCCAATCATGAAGAATATGCCCCAACTTACGCCCTTGACATCTTCCCAGTTGATGATGCCGCGGATGGCCAAATATGAAACGGCCATGACAGCCACCATGGCCGGGGCCAGCAAGGTGCTCGGCAAGTTAAGCGCCGGCTCTAGGAAGGAACCGCCAACCCATAAGATGATGGTCACCAGCATAACGATGGAGAGCTCCCGCTCGGGGGCTGACAATGGACCCATTTCTTGAAGCTGGCGACGAACGGTCTCCACATCGATTCGATCAACCTCAACTTTGATCAGTTTGAGCAGCAAGAACCAGGTCACCGGAAATAATATCAGCAGAGCCGGCACGCCGTAGATCATCCAATCCACGAATGTAAAGGGCTGGATCTCCGTTAAAAAGCCGGCGGCGACGGCATTGGAACTTGCACCCATCACCGTGGCCATACCGCCCAGGCTGGCGCTATAGGCAATACCCATTACCAGCAGAATTAACAATCCTTTGGCCTTTTGTGGGTCGGGAACCTGGGAGGCGACCGTCAAGGCTACGGGGATTAAGACGGCCGCGGTGGCCGTGTTCTCAACCCACATCGAAAACAAGGCGGCGATCAACATGATACCCAACAGGATGAGGGATACCTTGCCGCCGGCGGCTACCAATGTTTGCAGGGCCAGGCGGCGGGTAAGCCCATGCTTGCGCAGCCCTTCGGCAATAAATAAGCTGGCCAGGATCAGGAAGACCACCGGGCGGGAAAAAGGCTCGAAAGCTTCCGTCGAATCAGCCACGCCCAAGCCGACAAGAGCCAGGGGCACCATGAGGGCGGCGATGGGCAGCGATACGGGCTCCAGAGCCAGGATGCTGCCGGTGAAGACAAAAGCCGCCAGCGCTCGGTGCCCTGCTTCTGTCAGTCCATCCGGCC
>JAHEJP010000215.1:2056-4531 GCA_024638855.1 Chloroflexota bacterium | reverse complement strand
TCGCTCGTTTCAAGAAGGGCTTTGGTCGCCCCAATTCGTACCAACCGGCCGGTATAATCGCCAACAGTAAGCGTCTGACCAGGATCGAATTCCTCGCGGGCATGGAATCCGGCCATAATGCCGTGCGCTAGCTGGCGGTTACCGAGGCCAAAGGCCAGAGCCAAACCTAAAGCAACAGCCGCCACCGTAACGATGATGATCGTCGTCAAAATGGTGGTCTGAACACCGAGTTCATCCAGCGCAAGAATGACTACCACGAGCAAGATGCTGTAACGAACCGCCTGGCCTAACACCCGACCGCTCGGTATATTGGACTGCACTGTCATAGCCGTGATAGCGTCTCCGATAATGCGAGCGACAAAAGCGCCAACCAGGAAGATGATCATCGCTGCGACAAGCCTGGGTAGGAAAGCAAAGAAACTATTCAGGGCTGAAGTGACAACATCCGTCAGGCCTAACGCTCCCAGAGCCAGCAAAATGAAAAAGATCAGGATCAGCCAGTAGGTGATTCGCGCTAACAGATAAGACAATGTACTTTGCACGCCTATGGTGGTCAGGCCTCGGTCGATTCCTGTGCGGTCGGCCAGGCGATCAAGTCCCAGCCGGTGTAGAAGGCGACCGATCAGGGCCTGGCCCAGGCGCGCAACCAGCCAACCGATGAGCAACAATAGCAACGCGCCCAATAAGGCTGGTAGCCAGGTAGCCAGGCTGGACTGGAGCTCGTTTATGGTTTCGTTCCAAAAAGCTTGATCCCAGGGCATGATTCCTCCTCGTACTCAATTGCCAGATGCGCAGATCTAGAAAATTTGCGGGGTATTCAAAAAATCGTAACGTCAGAAACTCACACTATTATACTATAAGAAGGACCACTAAGAAGGGTCACACCATTGCGTTATTGCACTTAGTATTTTTACCACTGAAAAGATTGCCAGGGTATTATTGACGATTTTAGGTTACAGGTCAGTTGCAGGGAAGTAACCAGGGGCTATTTCGGTCAATGAGACTATCTGGTACTATTTATCATAGTGCGGTCGCAAGTGACTGAAGCGAGACACCCGGTTTTAGAGTTGGTTTTACGGCATTTGTCCCCATCGCCGTTGGTGACCAGGCCTTATGAATAGAGTTGGTTCTTCCACGAGAAGCGAAACAAACATGTTCAGCGCTGAGAGCGACATAAACCATGACCAGTGAACAACTCGATGCTCTTCTGGAGGCAACATCTGGCGCAGAACGCATTCTTATCCTTACCCATAACGATCCCGATCCAGACGCTATCAGCAGCGCGGTGGCTTTGCGCTATTTGCTGGTCAAGCGGCAAAACGCGCAAATAAAGATCGCCTATCGGGGTATCATCGGCCGGGCTGAAAACAAAGCGCTGGTCCAGTACCTGGATCACCCATTACAACAATTTACGAGAGCCGATCTGACGCCACCGGTGGCCGTTGCGCTGGTCGATACGCAACCGGGCGCGGGCAACAGCCCGCTTCGGCAGCCCACCGATGTGACTGTAGTTATTGACCATCATTTCTGGCATCCTGATACCGCTGCAAGCCGCTTTGCCGACGTCCGGCCGGACGTCGGGGCTACCTCGACCATCCTTACCGAATATATACGATCGGCCGGCGCTGATTTGCCGGTTTCTATTGCCACGGCCCTGTTTTACGGTATTAAGACCGACACCATGGGGCTAGGCCGCTCAGGTGCAAAAGCCGACATCGAGGCTTATGCTTTCCTTGTGCCGCGCAGCGATTCCAGGGCATTATTTGAGATTGAGCGGGCACAGGTGCCGGCCGACTACTTCAAAAGTCTGGTTGACACGGTACAGGCCACTCGTATTTACCGGGACGTGCTCATTGCCTTTGTTGGTAGAATGAAATATCCAGATTTGGCAGCTGAAATCGCCGATTGGTTATTACGTATGGAAGGCATCCAGTGGGTCATTTGCTTTGGCGCTCACAAGGAAAACCTAAATATAGCCATACGAACTCGGAACCTACGCGGCGGCGCCGTTGACTTGGCACTGGCTGTTGTTGGCAATAATGGCACGGCCGGAGGGCATGGCAGCATGGCCGGCGGACAGATTTATCTGAACGGTCGCGATCCAGAATTATTAGCCCATCAGATCAATCAGGCTGTGTTGGCCTACTTCAATATCTCTCCGGAAGAAACATCCAGGTCGCTTCTAAAGAAGGGCTAGAAGCGGTTCGAAAAAGGGGTGGGAATGGTGCTTCAATATCGGCGATCTTCGTTTCCATCTCTTCCATGCACCCATTTAAGCGCTTGATGGGCGTGCTGATCGCTTCGACCAAATTCCCTGCCCTATCTTCACGCTCCTGCTGAATCTCGTCCTTTAATTCAGTTACCCCGGCGGCGATTTCTTCCATGCCAACCCAAATATAAAAGATCTCCTTGCTGCCTGGTAGCTGAGGATTGATGAAGTGCAACAAAAGGTTTATTTTCGGGAGGTTATTCGCT
>JAHEJP010000215.1:0-1956 GCA_024638855.1 Chloroflexota bacterium | reverse complement strand
TGGGGTTTGAAATTCGCTTACGTAGGCTTTAATGGTTTCTAAACCGCGTTGACGAGCGATGGAAACGCGATGGTTGCCGTCAATCACGAAATATGATTCTCCTACCTGGTAAACGTCGATCGGTGGCGTCTTGCCGGCTCTCATAGCCACATCAACCTGCTCCCAACGCTCCCGCATATGTCCTTTGCGCGGCAAAAAGGCCGAAGTGAAGTCTTTATAACGTCCAACGCTGCCCCGAATACGATCCAATGGAATCTCCTGCAAACCCCGATCGAATTTCTGGCTCAGGTGCAGCCCAGTACGCACATCTTCAAAGGAAAGCAGGTCTACCGAGCATTTTTTAAAGAAGCAGACCACCTCCTGGTAAAGCACCTTGCGGCGAGCCCGGTTCCAATCTTCATCGGCGTCAACCATGCTCAATGAACTATTTTCTTCCATTCTTTTACTCATTTAGCGAGGATTCCAGTGCTTTTTCTTTAATCCTTCCCATTGTACCCAAATCGATATTGTCTACTACAAATTCAATAACCAAGCTGAGTTTCCCGGCAGACGTCACTGCAACTAATACCAAAAAGAAATTTGACGCTACTTTGTACTATGTGCGCTCCTACGGTCTCGTTGAAGCGTATTCCTGCAAGAACGCTACAATTTCTGACCTGATTTTCCCCTCGTGCCCCAACAGCATGTGACCGCCGCTTTCTATCGTGACCAACTTTGCGCCGGGAATTCTTTCGGCCGCTGACTGAGCGTTCTTATAAAGCGTCAGCGGATCATCTATGGCGTTAACTATCAGGACTGGCATTGTGATTTCTTCCAGCGGATAGCCACTGTTGATATCGGGGTTTGAAACGTACATATCGAACAATGCCCCATCGGAGCGAGGGTAAACAGGCAGGATGGTTTTCATCACTTCGGCTACATTGGCTTCGTACTCAGGAGTCAATTCGAATCCTTCCGGCACGCCCATAATAGACTTCAAACTCGAACTGAAATAGGTTGTCATCAACCAGAAGGCGAAATCAGATTTGAAGAGCGTCTTTGACACCGGTTCCGGCAGTAAAACGGCCTCTGTCTCGCCTGGGGTGTTTGAGGAGAACAACACCAACGCCGAACAACGGTTAGGATGTCGCAAGGCAAATTGAATCGCCGAGGTTCCGCCAGCGGAAGTTCCTATGATCGCGGCCTGTTCGATGCCCAGAGCGTCGAGCAAACATACGAATGCGTCGGCCTGTCCGGCCGGTGAGGCATCTTCCGGAAGCGGGGTGCGCAAATAACCAAAACGAGAAGGGGCGATCGACTGGAATCCTTCACCCGCATTTCTACGCGCTATGACGAGACCCTGGTCGAATCCGCCAAAGATGCCATGCACAACGAGAACCGGATATCCCTCTCCAAACGCTGCATATTCGATAGGGCCGCAGTCGGTATCGATGACCTGGCTGCCGCCGTTTTTCAAATGCTCTTGTGCAGCACGAATCTCCCGTCGATAACGTACGTAGACAAACAATGCGACTATCGCGACCGCAACTATCAAAGCACCCGCGACCAACCAGGCAATCTTTAGATTTCTCATTTGATACCTCACTCATTCGGCAAGTGTTTGATGAACTTGCCCTAGGGGTTTTGATCAGCGATCGAATTACTGCCTATGGTGATGAATGATCTGGCTCATTGCTCAACCGTGGGTTCAGGTAGCATAAGCTCTTACAGAGGCTTCACCCTTTACGGGGTCGAACGTGCCTACGGTCCAAAGCCGCAGTTGATTGAGCCAATCATAGCTTTCCGAAGCGGTGAATAGAGTGACGGCTACCCTTAGTTGTGACAGCTGCTCACCTTCGATCTGAATGGAAACGCCTTCCGATGACATGGAGATGTTCGTCCCATCTTCTGTTGTCACCCGGGCATGAAGGTGCAGCTGAAATAGCCCGTCAGCTCGAACAGTGAGATAGTCAGTCC
>JAHEJP010000214.1 GCA_024638855.1 Chloroflexota bacterium | reverse complement strand
ACGATCTTGAGGAGGTGAAAGGCACTACGACGACCTTAATCGAGACCGTACGTCGTTACGAGCTAACAGAAAATCTGAAAGCACATACTCTGCAACAGCGTCAGAAAATTCGGTCAGCGCGTGATCAACTAGAAAAGCAATTCAACAGTTGCATGGAACATCTGGATAAAGTGTTTCGTGAAATTGCAGACGACGATGAATTGGATTCTGATAAAAACGATGGATCGACCGAGGTTGAAGAAGGTAAACACGTTGCCGAAGACCAACTGCTAGTCATTGGGCAGAATGAGGAAGTAAAAGTCATTCCTGAGAAGCTCCAGATAGAAGATGACTTGGTTGAAATTACTGAAATATTCCCGACGGGAATGGCATCGGGTTCGATCGATATACTTGACGAGGGTGCGGCGACTGAAGAAATTCCTCTAAATAGTAACAAGGTCAATGAATCATTGGAAGCTGTGCTGGTGGAAGAAGAATCCTTTGATGATACGGATGGTTGGCTGATTGCTATACATACATTGCGAGGTGGGCTTGGCAGCACCAGTATCGCCGTAAACTTAGCGATTGGTCTTCAAAAACTATGGGGTTATCCAACATTATTGATGGACAACGATTTTGTCTCAGGACAGGTTGCCTTGATGCTCAATTCATCAGCTCGTCGAAATTGGGCCGACTTTGGTGACACCACGGGTGGCAAATTTGAGAATGACGCATTGGCGGCGAGTATTTCAATCTATGACAGCGGATTGCATTTTCTTGCTGCTCCAGTCAACTCCGCCCAATGGGATAATGTGGATCAATGGACTGTGAAATCAGCTTCCCAGGCACTACGTAAGAAGTATAGATACTTGGTAAGCGATTTAGCTCACGACTTCAGTAATATTACTTTGGAGATGTTAAAGGCTGCTGACAAAATATTGCTGGTGCTCAGCCCAGATATTGTATCAGTACGTTTGGCAGCCAAGGCATTGCGCGGTTACGACGAAAATAGTTTACTTTCAAACAAAGTCCATCTTGTCTCAGTGCATAACTCTGCCAAAAGTCTATTAAAGGAAATCGATATAGAGAAAGCTCTCAACCATTCAATTTCACACGTAATTCCTTATGCTCCAAAAGCGACGGGCCGGGCGATCGCATCAGGCGTACCATTTCTCATCCAAGATCCCAAGATCCCTGTTTCTATCTCGATCGAAGATCTTGCTTATTTTTCAAGCAAACCTATGCATCAAGAGAACCCGCCTCTCAAACCAAGCAACACCTGGAAGCGCGTATTAAACCGGCAGAATTCGCCAACTGATGATGATCGGAAGTTAAAATTGCACATACCTTTTTTCGGCAATCTTCGAGATAAATCTAAAGTCACCCCGAACTCAGAACCTCAAGATACAGACGAAGGTTCGTCCTAGAGTAAACCCGGCCAATACTTTTTCTACCTTCACAATTTCGCATTGCCACGTTGGCGGTGATTTTTCTTGCCCCAAATCCAATATTAAGCCTTGCCCAACACGGCCGCTAGCAGAGCCATGCGAATGTACATACCATTTTGAACCTGGCGGAAATAGGCGGCGCGCGGGTCACTATCGACGGCGTAGTGGATCTCACCCACCCGGGGCAGCGGATGCAAGACGATCATCTTTTCTTTGGCTTTGGCCATGAGCTCAGGGGTGATCTCATAATGGTTCTTGACATCCTCGTATTGGGACAGGTCGGCGAAGCGCTCTTTCTGCACGCGGGTGACGTAAAGCACGTCGGCGTTTTCGATGACATCGGCCACGTCGTGGGTCTCGCGAACGTTCATGCCGGCGTCGAGTATTTCATTCATGATGGTTAAGGGCATGCGCAGGATCTCTGGGGAGACGAAACGTAGGCTGACGTCGTAATGTTGCAGCAGCTTAGTCAGGGAATGGACGGTGCGGCCGTGACGTAAATCGCCGACCATGGCGATCTTCAAGCCGTCGATCTGGCCTAATTCGTCTTGAATGGTGAAGAGGTCCAACAAGGCCTGAGTGGGGTGCTCGCCGGGTCCGTCGCCGGCGTTGATGATGGGCACCGAAGCGTAATCGGCCGCTACCTGGGCCGATCCGAGCTCTGGATGGCGCAGGACGATGACGTCGCTATATTGCTCCAGGGTGCGGATGGTGTCGGGCAGCGTTTCACCTTTGCTGACAGAGCTGAAGTTCACGCCCTGGGTGATGGGGATGACGCTGCCGCCTAAGCGCTCCATGGCGGCGATGAAGGAGGAACTGGTGCGGGTGCTGGGCTCGTAAAAGAGACAGGCCACGACATGGCCATTGAGGATATGGGTGCCACCAACCTGCCTGACCATTTCTCGCATCTCGCGGGCGCGGCTGAAGATATAGGCCAATTTGCCAGGGTCGAATTGAGAAACGGATAGGATATCCTGGCCGACCAGGCCGTTGCTGACTACAGCCTGACCATTTCCATTAGTCGCTTTGCTCATGGCTTCTAGATCAAATAAGGGTTGCAAAGTCTTAAGTTCCATATGATGTCTCCTCTGATGATTTAGAATCGTTACCAATAATCATTAACTGTTGAGAATCATTGCTGGTCGGAGGCAGCAAGCGGCCACTGCCCGGGCTTGCCAATAATTGGCCCTCTTCGTAAACGACAATTCCCCTGAGTATCACCCGCTTTACCCGGCCGTAGACGGCTTGACCGGCAAAAGGGGTCCAGCCGCACTTGGTCCGTAATATATCGGCGCTGATACGATAGCTGGCATCGGCATCGACTTCGACCATCGTGTCGCTTTGATCGGGTAAGTCGAAGATGTCACGGGGGTTGGTGACCATGAGATCAACTAGCCGCTCTATGTCTAACCGTCCCTGGTGGACGGCCGTCAACATGAGGGGCAGAGAACTCTCCAGGCCGGGCACGCCGGGAGGCGGCTTGGCCGAATTCTTTTCGGCCAGGGTGTGGGGCGCGTGGTCGGTAGCGATGCAATCGATGGTATCGTCGATGTGGGCCCACAAGGCTTCGACATCTTGCTTATTGGCCAGGGTGGGGCGCATATCGCCCAAGGGACCGAGCTGACTAACGTCATCTTCCGTCAAGAAGAGGTGATGGGGCGTTACTTCGCAGGTGACGGGCAGGCCACGCCCTTTGGCGGCGGCGATGAGCTCGATCTCCTCCCGACGACTGATGTGGCAAAAGTGGACCGGCCGGTCGTAGGCAGCCGCCAGGCCAATGCCCACGGCCACGCTCTGCCCTTCGGCGTGCATAGCGATGAGTTTTCCGGCCGGCCAGCGTTGGAAACAGGCTTCCAGGGTCGGCAGATCGTCAACTCGCAAGGGGCCGAAGGTATCGTTGAGGTAAATCTTGAGAGCCACTGCATAGGGAGCGCAGGCGGCCAGGTCGTCGAGATATTCTGGGCTGGCTCCGGCAAAGAGGCCCACGTCGATGTAAATTTGCTCGGCGGCGACCTTCCTGGTTTCCTGCATCCTCTGGGGTGTGGTCAGGGGTGGGCTGGTGTTAGGCATGGCTAGGATGGCCGTGATGCCGCTGGCAAGGGCCGCGGCCGTGCCAGTGGCAAAATCTTCCTTGTGCTCGCCGCCAGGGACGCGCAGATGGGTGTGAACGTCGACCAGGCCGGGTAGGATCAAATCAGCCACGGGCTACCTAACCTATGAGTGTCGCTGATTTCCAATAGTCTCGGGGCCTGGGGACATAAAAAAAACCCGATCCAGAAAGGATCGGGCCGGTCATTCATGCTGTCAGGCGTTGGTTTTATTAACTTCATCCAGGCGAGGGCGGAAACCATCCTGTCTCCTTTATCGGGCCTTTTTTGACCCTATCCGCGTTTACGCACTGGGATCAAATGGTATCATGGAAGGTGGATTTGGGCAATCGAGCAAGGCAATATTTTAAAGATAGTTTGGGTTATTGTTCTCCCTGACTGGCTTGGATTTGGCCAGAATGACCCTGGGCGGTGGCCAGGTCATCACGGATAGCTTGTTTCATGGGGATGCCCAACCGATAGGCAGCCGAGGCGACGGCGTGGGAGGTGACCGGTGCCGAGATCATCAGCAGTAATATCAACAGAAGAGCCCGCCCCCAGCCTAAGGGCGTCCAGACGGCCGTGGCTATTAACAAGAGTACGACGCCAAATACCCCCACTTTACCAGCCGCGTGTAGCCGGGTATAGACATCAGGTAGACGAAAGAAGCCCAGCATGCCAACCAGGGAAAAGAAGGTGCCCGTCAGTACGGCAATGATAGCTATTAGCGCTTGTACATTTTCCATTTATCGCTCCATTTGGTTCTGCTAAAACATTTGCTCGTCGGCCACGTACTTGGCCAAGGCAATGGTGCTGATGAAACCCAAGGCGGCCAGGCCCAGGGCTACGTCAATAAAGATGTTCTCGCGCTCGATCAAGGAGATGAGCACCAGGATGGCCAAAGTCAGGGTGGCAACTAACTCGACTGCCATCAGCCGGTCAATGACATTGTCGCCCCGCCAGACGCGCCAAACGGCCGCGGCGCCCATGATGACGTGCAGGGCTAGGGCGATGTATAAGACGATTAGCAAGATATTTTCCATCAAATTTCCCTAACGAATGACATGTAATTCTTTGTAAAGATGGAGCTTGATCTTTCCAGGACTTAATCTAAGAACTTTTCCAACAAGCCGGTGCGCATTTCTTGGGCCTCGTCGACTAATCTATCTGATTCAGTGGCATTCAAGCAATGAGTGTACATGGTCCCATCATCAGCCATCTCGACGACGATCTCGCCGGGCGTCAAGGTGATGGCGTGAGCGTTGAGGGCCTGGGCCACATCTGATTGGGTTCTCGAAGGAATGGTGATGATGCCCGGGTGCAATGTCCGCTTGGGATTCAGAACGATCCAGGCGACTTGCACTCCGCTGACAACCAAATCATAGGCCAGGACAAGGGTGTAACGGATGAGGGCAAGTATGATTGTAGACAGTTGGCGCCAGCGGAGTGGCTGGGGTTTGGGGCGCAGCAGCAAAACGACAATTGTCGCAATGATCGCTCCGGCCAGGATATTCAGGATCTCAAAGTTCGGATGGAGGGCCAGGTATACTAGTGTGAGCAAAACAATGGTTCGCAGGTAATACAAGGTTATCCTCCTAAAACAGCCTGTATGTAGGCGGTCGGATCGGACAGCCATAAGCTGGTTTGCTCGGCTATCGAAACCAATGGTTCGGCGTAGAAGCCCAGGAACAGGATGAGGCCGACCAGTAACAACGGCGCCCACAACTTATCCCCACTGCTTTTCAGCTGGACTTCGCCGGCCGGTTTCTGCCACCAGATACGTTGGAAGGCCCGGATGGTGTAAATCAGGGTCAGAATGCTGGCCAGGCCGATGATGAGCAAGGATACAAAATCAGAACCTTCAATGCCGCTGCCGAAAAGCAACATCTTGCTGATGAAACCGTTGGTGGGGGGAATGCCGGCCAGGCCAAGAATGCCGATGAAAAAGAGCATGCCGGCCGCCGGAAGCGAACGGCCTACGCCGGAGATGGCAGCAAAGGCGGTCGACTTGACCGGCGCGTAGCTGGCGACGTAGCCAGCCAACATGAGAAGGGCCGCTTTGATCAGGCTGTGATTGAAAGCGAAAACAATGGTAGCGGTAATTGAAAGGGTCGTTCCCCAGCCAATGCCGACCAATATGAAACCGACTTGAGCAACCGTGGAATAGGCCAGCATGCGCTTAGCATTGCGGGTGCCAATGGCCGATAATCCGCCGAAAATGATGCCGATTACGCCCAATATTAATAGTAACATCTGGATCGTAGGTGCTTGTTCGACGAAGAGAAGCGTCGTCATGCGTAAGAAGCCATAAATGCCCAACTTAACAACCACGGAGGACAACATCGCACTGATCGCCGTTGGCGACGCTGTATGGAAATCTGGCTGCCAGAAGTGCATGGGAAATACAGCGCTCTTGATCATAAAGGTGGCCATCAAGAATCCGATAGCCGGAAAGAGCAACAGTTGTTGTGGTTCGGCGGGGATGCGAACTGCTAGATCGGCCATATTCAAAGTCCCGAAAGCGGCGTAGAGACAGCCGATGGACAGCAGCATAAAGAAGGAAGCTAACAGGCTTATATAGAAGTATTTGTAAGCGGCTTCGGTACCATAGTGATCGTCAGATATAGCTGTCAGGACTGTGCCGGAAATGACCAATAACTCGGCGAAGACGTACAAATTGAAGATGTCGCCGGTCAACATGGCGCCGGTCAGGCTCGCAGCCAACAGCAAAAACAAGGGGTAAAAGATGGGATAACGAACAGCCGTATCCTTGCTGCCGATGGCGTACAGGATGCCGGTCACCATGACGATTTGGACCATAACGATCAATACGGCCGAGAGCATATCGCCGACGATGGTTATACCAAAAGGCGCTGGCCAGGCTCCGGCGTAAAAAACGAGCGGCTGACCATTCTGGGAAACGGTCAGGAGAATGATGGCGCTGCTGACCAGGGATGCTAGCATGATGACCAGCGTCCAGTTATATTGGAACCTCGGCCACCGGCGCAGCAATAAGGCCACCATAGCCCCTGCCAGGGGTATTAGAATAGGCAAAATGACGAATTGGTCACTTATCGCAAAAAGATCATTCATGGTCTGAATTGGTCAATTTCCCGGGTTAATTCTTCAAAGCGTCCACTTGATCCATATCGCTGGTATGGTAACGGGACGAAATAACGTACAACATGGATAAAACAAAGGCCGTACCGCCCATGCTGATGACGATGGCGGTCAGGACGAGGGCCTGGGGCAGAGCGTCACTGCGTTGGCCTTCAACGCCGACATAGGCCGGGTCCAGCCCGTTGAAAGCGCCAGTGATTAACAAGAACACATTCACAGCATTGGCCAGGATGATCAGGCCAATGACCGAACGAATGAGATTGCGCCGCAGTAATTGAAATACGCCAATAGCGAACAGTAAGCCGATGGCTATAGCCGTTAATAATTCCATAAAACGATCTCCAATATCAAGCCGATCTCGATTGCCCCTCTATGTCGAAAGGACTTTGCCCAACAGATTGGGCTTCTTTTCGTTCATTTTCGGAAATTTCTAGCAAGCGCCGGACGCTTTCTCGGTCCTGGTAGCCAGGATGTCCAAGGCCGTCGAGCATCAGGGCCACACTGCCAAGAACGGCCAGGAAGATGGCCAGCTCAAATAGGAATGATGAACTGATGTGAAATCCGGCCGGTAGGGGCAAGTTGACAAGCTCGCCATAATCGACATTGGCTAAAAAGCTGCCTTCGATGAATTCGGTCAGGGTTCCATTCAGGATGGCCAGGAGAATGCCGGCGCCGATGAGAGGTATACCTCTAAGCCAGGGTAAACGCTTGCGTGATTCCTCATAGCCGAAGACAACGTACCATAGGCCGACGGCCAGGCCAATGACTACCCCGGCCGTAAAACCATCGCCTGGTTGGTCGTGACCATACATCATCTGCGTTGCCGCCAGGATCATGGTCAGGGGCAGGGTGACATAGGTGGGCACTCGGATGAAAGCGGAGAGCCGCCTGCCGCCAATTCCCCGTGTAAAAAAATGTCCTCGGTTGGCAGGTGGCATTTCATCCACCGACTGACCGGCATCGCCAAGTTTCCGAGCCGCATAACGAAACAGGGTATAGATGCCTAACCCGGCCACGCCGAATACAGTGATTTCAATGAGCGTATCCAAGGCCCGGAAATCGACCACGATAGCCCCGACAATGTCCGTGGCGCCGGCTAATGGCTTGGCGGATGTTTCATAATAGGGGGTTACGATACTAAGATGCGGCCGGCTCGAGATGGCGATCAGGCTGATAAGGGTGACCACGATCCCGGCGATGGCGGCGATGGCCGCGTCGCGAATCAATGAAGGCCGCTGCTCAAAGGTGACATTCGTCACATCCTGGGCTTGCCGTCGCTGTGTACGCGGCAGCCGCGTCAAGGCCAGAACCAGGATGAGTGTGGCCAGAATGTCGACGACGATTTGTACTAAGGCGACATCCGGCGCAGGTTCTAAGGCCATGAAGACGGCCACGCCTAGGCCAGCGGTGCCAACGGCCAAGATGGCGAAGAAATCCCGTCGCAACCAGACAGTGGCCAAGGCAGCGCCTGCGGCTACGAACAGAGTGAAGATCCGTAATACAATCAATTCGCCAGCAAAGCTCGTCTCAAGAAAAGAAAGACTCGATAGGCTGGGCAGCAATGCCCTGTTGCTTAAGCCTAAGACTAGAAGAGTCGCCATCAACAGGATAATGGCCAGGTAATTCCTCAATTTGCCTTGCTGTAGCCGCGTCGCCCAATAACCGCCCAGGTCGAGGGCCCGAAGCAGCCAACGGTATAGGGCGTTGAAAGTCAGGTTAGGTGCGAAGTGTACCTGGACCTCCCGGATAGGTTTTCGGAAATAGAATAGGATCAAACCCAGGCTGATAGCGACCAAGGAGAGCAGGAAAGGCACATTCAGACCTGTCCACAATTTGGTCGAGACGGGCACCGGTTGGCCATAGGCATCGCTGGCTGCCCGGGCGAGCAATATAGCTTCTTCCTTGAGGCCAGGGAGTTGGGCTAAGAGCAATGATAATAGGGTCGGAATGGCTGGCATCAGCAACATAGGCCAGACCGGTTCGTGGCCTTTGATGCTCGGGTCACGCGGTTTGCCCAAGAATGTGTTGACCACCAACAGACCTGCTTGGGCCAGGAGAAAAGCTCCGGCAACGACGCTGGCGGCCGGCAAAACCCAGGAGAGATAGCTTGGCAGGGAAGGATGAACGGCTGTGGCCAACAAAGTCTCTTTGGCCAAAAAACCAAAAAGGGGCGGCAAGCCAGCCATGGACAAGGCCGACACGGTCATGATGCCAAAGGTGATAGGCATCGATCGTCGCAATCCGCCCAGGCGGCGCAGGTCACGGGTGCCGGTCTCGTGGTCGACGATGCCCACGGCCATGAAAAGCGCGCTCTTGTACAAGGCATGGGCTAAAACGCCGATCACCAACGCTTTGAAGGCCGTCTCGATGTCCTGGCCGATCAACATGACGAACACACCCAGCTGGCTGATAGTTGAATAGGCCAACAATGCTTTGAGATCGTTTTGTTTCAGGCCCAGATAAGCGCCGGTGAGCATGGTGAATAGGCCCACGGAGGTGAGCAGCAGGAACCAAGCCTCAGTCAAACCCAGCGCCGGATTGAGACGCGCCAGTAAATAAATGCCCGCTTTGACCATGGTTGCCGAGTG
>JAHEJP010000213.1 GCA_024638855.1 Chloroflexota bacterium | reverse complement strand
GGGGTGGTTGCCGTAAGCATTCAGCAACGGCCGTATGGCGCGCGTAAAATCAGTTGCAATTGGAATATCAGCCCCTTTGTCCGAACCAAACCGATCAAAAATATCGGTATTGTGATTGCGATAGGATCCAATATGCAACTGCATCACCAGGCCGTCTTCGATACTCATCCGAGCCATTTCCATGAGCAAATGGCCGGTGAATTGAGCTGCGTCTTCCTGGGTTGCCGTGCCCTTTAAGGCGCGTTGGAAAATAGCGTCGGCTTCGGCGTCACTAAGCCGGTTTGTGTAGGCGGTCAGGGCAGCTTGGTCGGTAGCCTTAGCGCCCATTTGCCTGAAGAAAGAGCGGCGGTTTTCCACAGCCTGTATCAAGGCAGCATAGCTTACAACGTCAATCCCGGATACGGTGCTCAACTTGTTTATCTCCTCGCGCCATCCGACGGTGTCTATGTTGACGATGGCATCGGGGCGGAAGGTGGGTAGGATACGGCCGTTCCAATCAGAATCCCGTATCGCCTGATGGTGTTCAAGCGTGTCAGTTGCCGCATCCGTCGTACACAGCACTTCAATATCAAACTGTTCAAATAAAGCGCGGGGACGAAATTTAGGCGACTTGAGCTTTTGATTTATCTGCTCATAGATAGTTTTGGCATTTTCGCCAGTCAACTTCTCGTCAACGCCAAAAACTGAATGCAGCTCCTCTGTTAACCAACTCCCTGTCGGCGTTCCGCGAAATAGGTAGAAATTTTCGGCAAATAACTGCCAAATCACGCGATGATCCGTTTCCGTTTCGCCTCCGTCCACTCGAGGAACCCCCAACTTTTCCAAGGGAATGCCCTGAGCGTACAACATCCGAAAAATGTAGTGGTCTGGAATAATGAGAAGATCGACCGGAGAGCCAAAAGTATAGTCAGGATCGGCAAACAGTCGCGGATTCACATGCCCATGCGGACAGACCAAAGGCAAGTCGGCGATAGACAAGTACAACGCCATCGCAACTTTACGTTGTACGGGATCGGGGTCAAAAAATCGGTCAGGAGATAGATGCCATTTGGGCGCAGTCATATTTAGGACTCCTTTATAGTGGGGGATGAAGATGGGGTTCGCCAGATGCGAGAAGCTCGCAATAGCGCATCAATGTTTTCAGGAGGTGTGCCGGGCGAAACGCCACCGCCGAAGGACAGGATCATACCGCCGCCCGGCGCCGCTTTGTCGAGACATGCAAGAGCCTCCTGTTCGACTTCTTGCGGCGTGCCTCGTACACCCAGGTCCAATGGAGCGACATTTCCCATGAGCGCCACCCGATGCCCCATGCTGGCTTTGACTTTGCCAATATCCGCTGTGTGAGAAAAATTGAAGACATCGAAATTGGCTTCGGCAAGCGCTCCATATAGATGGACGCAAGGCGTATCGTTGTGAAATATCTTCACAAGACCGTCAAATTCATTGAAAATGCGCTGAAGATGCGGGGCGATCAATGTCTGGTAATGTTTGAGTGAGACCATACCTACCACATCATCCAACAACATGATGCCTTCAGGCTCATGCAGCGTATCCAGTTGGGCCCGCAACCATTGGATAATGGTAGTTGTGATCTTATCAAGCAAACGGTTAATTTCAGTCGGGTGTGTGATGAGTCCCATCATTAGATCGGTGATGCCCATCAAAAAGCCCGCCGTGACCATAGGCCCGCGAGCCGCCACCATTTTGATGCCCAATCCATCTGGGTAAAGACGCGATTCCATGTGATCGTACAGGCGAAGTGCTAGGGGCATAAAACCAGCTTCATGCACATCAGGTAGGGGCGCATCGGCCCAATGGCTGATGTCGCTCGTCACCGGTTCAATAGAGGGTGGCCTATCATGGTGAAAATGGATTCGTGCGCCAAAGGCTGATGGCAAAGCCGCCATCCCGTACTCAACCCAAAAGCCGGGAATCCAGACAGCGTCGGGAAAACGAGCAAGGAGACCCAGGTTAATCTGCAGCCATTGTTCAGAGAATAAAAAATAGTCGAGAGTGTCGATGCCTGCGTAGCCCGGGAGCCAGGGGCTGTCGACGATGAGGGCGACGGGAACTTGTTCGGGCATTCCTAGGTGTGCAGCTTGTTTAAATCGATTCCAGGGTGTGATCATATTTTGTTTATTGAGTGGGGGATGCTCAGCCTCCATACTGCCGAAATCGCTCCACCACTTGATACATGGCGAAGATATTATCATCGGGTGTTTGGTAATCCATGTTGATACAGCAGACACCAACATTTTCAAGGGAGCCTACGGCTCTTAACAAGCCTTCTGTATCTGAGGCGATTTCCTGAGACGTGACTTGAAGCATTCGCACGGGGTTCAGGCGTAAGTTGAGGAAAGTTTCGGGCAGCGCCTCTCGCACGGCGGCCACATCCGATCCCCAGCCGACGTCAACCATCGCCAACGGCAGTTCCGCATAGAGTGGCGCCATGAGATGCAGATTGTCGCCACAGTGATGGATACCATATGGTTGAATACGCTCAGCCATACGCTTTTCGGTTACCAGATGAACGTCCCGGTAGCTTTCGGGTGAGATCATCTGGACTGAACAGTTGGCATGGAGGAATAACTGTGGGTCTAGGTGCTCAACCATGCGATTGACTGAGATTGAACAGTCACAAGTACGTTGTCGCAGGTAGAGGGCGACGTCGACGATCAATTCACCGATGATATCGAGTAATCGTCGAACGCGATCGGGTGCTTCATAGAAATCGAGAAACAGATTCTGACCGTAGAGGTGATAAGCAGCGTTCAACAGCCCATCTGTGTTCATCCCACCCACCAAATACCCCCACTTTGCTTCCAGGGCATCCATTTGCAGGATGAATTCGTTCATAGGCCAAGTAGTGCGAAAATCAGGTTTCACCAGCGCCTCAATTTGCTCAACATCCATCTCCATGGGCAAAGGCTGTGGCGCGGCATCTTTCTCGAACCGGATCTCGGCTCCGAGCAATGCGGGGATGACAAAACCACCGGCAACGTGCTGCGATCCAATGATCGGCCGGGGTTGTGGGTCTGAATCACCCAAGCCCACTTCTCCGAAACGTTCGTGCAAAACACGTCGCATGATCATGTCGTTTCTGATGCGAGTTTCCGGGTCAAAGTAGAAGGACCGGTCAAAAGAAATATCGGCGGTTTGGTACCACCAATTCGGGTTGAAAACTAGCTCAATGGGAATGAATTGATCAGCGGTCGTTGCAGTCATGTAGCGAGTTCGGGATTAACTGTTCGGAAAGGAAGATTCATAAGCATCTATAATACGGTCAATTAAGACATCCAGATGTTCATCAACCACTTGGCGAGCTGGATCGGCCGCATACCAGGCCACCATTTCGCGAGCGCCTATCGAGAATGGAATAGAGCAGGCGAAATCCGGAACCAAACGTCGAATCTTACTGTTATCGAAAATCATGCTGTGTGATTTATCGCCCAGTAGTCCAGCGCCAATCTCGGCGTCGAAGGCTGCGACCAGATCTGATGGTATATGCACCAATTGTGGTTTCACTCCCAGAGCTTGGCCCAGGAGTCCATATATTTGATTCCAGCTCAACCACTCGTCAGATGTGATGTGAAATGCCTCGCCAATTGCCCCGGCATGACCGAGTAATGGCACGAAACCACTGGCGAAATCTTTGTGGTGGGTCAGAGTCCAGAGTGAAGTGCCATCCCCATAGACAAGTACTTTTTTACCCTGGATGATACGATGAATCGTCGTATAACCACCGAACAATGGAATTTTGGTACAATCATAGGTGTGAGAAGGGCGTACGATGGTCATAGGGAATTTCTCATCCCGATAAGCCTGTACGAGCATATCTTCGCAGGCGATTTTAGCCTGTGAATAGTCCCAGTAGGGATTATCGAGAAGGGTGGATTCGGTAACCGGCAATATGGCAGGTGGTGTCTGGTAAACAGAGGCCGAACTGATGAAAAGATACTGGCCTGTACGCCCGCGAAAAAGGTCTAAGTCTCGCTGGATATGTTCAGGCATGAAGGCGATCCAATCCACCACCGCGTCCCATGTATGACCAATCAGTAGGTCGGCGATGGTGGGATCGCCGATGTCGCCGCGCAGTGATTTAGCGCTTTCTGGTACAGAACGATTGGTCCGACCACGATTCAACAGGGTGAGATCAATCCCTTGCTGCACTGCTAACTCTGAACAGGCTGAACTGATGACGCCTGTTCCACCGATGAAGAGTACTTTCATGATAGAGATCCTTTGATATCGATTTTCCAAGTATCAGATGCTATCTACTTCTTACCCATATGATCCAAATTCTTGCAGCGCTTCCCACATGGCCAGGATATTCTCGGGAGGGACATCTGCCTGGATGTTGTGGACGGTATTGAACACATAACCTCCGCCGGCAGCCAAATTATCGATATTGTGCCTTACATCGTCCTTCACTTCCTGGGGTGTGCCACTGGGGAGGATACCTTGTGTATCAACACCACCGCCCCAAAAAACCAAATCCTGGCCAAAATCCCGCTTGAGGTCTGTTGGATCCATGCCGGTAGCCGTTGCCTGCACCGGATTGAGGATGTCAACGCCCATCTCGATGAAATCAGGGATTAGCGGGCGTACATTGCCATCAGAGTGAAAAAGACGTTTTGCATGAGGAGCGAGTTGGGCTTGTAATTCAAAAACTTGCCGGACTCTTGGCTTGAGTTGTTTGCGGAACATAGCGGGCGAGATAAGTTGCGAGATCTGGGTACCATAATCATCTGCGTAGGTGACCACATCGACTAAATCTCCCAATGTTTCTAGTGCCGTCTGCCAATAGGCCAGCTTTAAGTCCAACATTTTGTCGAACAGGATACAAGCCCTCTTTTCGTCTATTCCCATCATGAGCAGCAGGTTTTCCATGCCTACCACTCTTTGAGCAAATTCAAAGATACCGGCGAAGGCATCTTTGAGAACCACGGCATATCCCGCCGCTCGATATTGCTCAGCCTGCTCCTGTAACCCCTCCACTCTCCAGCGCGCGCCCATATCGGGCCAACGATATCCTTCGATTTCCTGTTCTGTGATGTCGAATTTTGGCAACGGTACTTCAACAATGCTGAAGTAAAATCCCCCTTCTTTGGGGCGGTGGTGGGTGATGCCCCACTCATCGTGATAGGCCCAATACTCGCCAACATCCTCTTCGATGACATTCCAATTGTGACTGTTGAGCGGATAGAGGCCACGAACGTCAATTCCCAGTCGCTCGACCACGTCATCTTCAAGCGTCGCCAGCTGCTGGATCGTGTCGCATAGATTGGTGATTGTTTCGGGCAGCCCTAATGCCTGGCGCAAATTGCGGTAGGCTATTTCATGGATGCCCGTTACTTGAATGCTTCCCAGGTCAAATGGGATGCGATCGGGTTCTCGATGGTCAAGCGCGATCAATAGCCGTTCGCGCGAGTTCATAGCGAAGGATAACTTTTCGCCGCAGCATCAGCGTCCAGGTAAAGATGTACGTGTGATGTTTGTCGCAAGATCGAAGCTGGACACGCTTCGGTGATAGGTCCATTAAGTGTTTGATAAACAGCATCGGCCTTGCGTGTTTCTGGCACGATGCAAAGAACATGTTTGGCAGACAAAAGCGCCGGAATGGTCAAGGTGATGGCATGGGTGGGAACCTCAGCCAGTCTGGGGAAATGCCCCTCGCCCACTTGCTGTTGTCGCGAAACTTGGTCTAGCCGCACGACTTTTACCCAGACAGGGTCATCAAATTCGGCGAAAGGCGGATCGTTGAAGGCAATGTGACCATTTTCGCCAATGCCCATCGCACACAAGTCGGCCGGGTGTGTGCGCAATAGCATCGCATATTCAGAGCAATCGGCTTCTATTTGCCCTACTCGCGCCTTGACGGGATAGAACGCCGCCGTCTCTGTAATATGGTCGAGCAAGTGGTGGCGCAAAAAGGTCGGGAAGCTGGCCGGGTGACCCTCCGGCAAATCGATATACTCATCCATATGGAAAATGTGGACCTTCGACCAGTCGATCCCGCTCAGCTCTCTGAGCGATTCCAGAAAGGTGAGTTGTGAATTCCCCGTGGCGACGATGATACTGGCAACTCCTTTTTCCTGAATAGCTGTTTTAATGATTTCGGCGGCTTCAAGGGCAGCTGCCTGGCCCATATCCTGGTTGCTGTGATAGATGCTGATTTCGAGTTTTTCGATGACTGATTCGATAAGCGGTTGGGGGGTCATGCTAATACCTCTGGATTAAGCAATATAGGTCCAGCGTCCGGCGATCATGGTGCGCCAGGCCGTGTAATCGTCGTTAAAAATGGCCAGGTCTGCGTCCTTGCCAGGTTCTATGCTACCTTTCTGACCATCGACCCCAATGACACGCGCCGGAGTCAATGAAGCCATGCGAACTGCCTTGGCCAGGGGAATGCCGACCCGCTCGACGAGAATGGGGATCATTTCATTGATCAAGGTGGTGCTGCCGGCAAAACAGGAGCGGTCGAACATCATGCCCACGCCATCATGCACCTCGTATTCCATCTCGCCCATACGGAACCGGGTTCCTTCTGGCAATCCGGCGCCGCTGGTTGCGTCTGAGATCACGCAAAGCCGGTCTGGGCCGATGCACTTGTAGGCCAGTTTCATCAATGTGGGGGGCAGGTGTTTATTGTCGGAGATCATTTCCACGGTCAAGTCGTTGGATGCCAGCGACACTTCCAGCAGGCCAGGTTTGCGCCAAGGTCCTTCCCGTATCGTGGTGGATTGCGCGCTCCAGATGTGGATGATGTGTCGCAAGCCCCTCTCTATCGCTGCTGTAACCTCATCCTCTTTGGCCGAACTGTGACCGGCGGCGGGGACGATGCCCAGTGCTACGAGTCGGTCCGTTAGTTCCAGAGCCCCCGGTAACTCGGGCGCATAAGAGACCATCCGAATGACATCATGATGTTCCAGTAACCGGTCAACAGTGCCATCATCTGGATTGCGGATATTGGCCGGATCTTGTGCGCCCGCCTGAAGGAGACTGAAGTAGGGGCCTTCAAGATGAACACCGATCACTTGAGTCCCTGTCTGATTCTCGCTCATCCATTGGCGACTAAATTCCAGGCAGGTCACCAGATCGGGGATGGGGGCAGTGGACGGGGTAGCCAACAAAGACGTCACCCCGCGTCGTGCGTTTTCTTTGGTGATGGTGCCAAAAGCCTCAGCATTTGCTTCGTTAAAAGTGTGGTTGAGTGTGCCGTGAGTGTGGATATCGATCAGGCCCGGTGTGATCAGCCGCATATTCACGTCCACCTGCTCTATTTCAGAGGCCACTTCACCGGCGGAGACAATGCCGGCAATGGCGGCATCTTCTATGATGAGACTCTTACCCTCCGCTATTTGGTTGGGCAAGGCGATGCGGCCGTTTACCAGGGCGAAGGGCTTGCCAGCTTGATCGGGCGTCATTGTGGACATCTTTTATCCTCAGATTGGTGCTTCGGGCCCGACAGGAGCAAAACGGAACATGCCATACTGAGCCTGAACCATGCTGGTGTCTCCGGTCTGGCGCATTATTTCCCACATCCTGGCAGCCATGCTTTCCAATACAATTCGCTGATCGGGATCGCCGGCCAAATTGTGCAGTTCGTGGGGGTCAGCGGCCAGGTTATAAAGTTCGTCCTCGTCAAAGCCATTAAAGATGTATTTGTAGTCATTACGCCAGAGCACGCGTTGGGTGTAATTGAAACGTTGCCCGTGGCATTCGGCAAAGGCCTCAGATAACCAACCGGATTTCTTGTTTTGAAGCAAAGGCAACAAAGAGCGACCGTGACCGGGAAAATCGTCACCGGTGGTGAGTTGTACTAGCGTTGGGACTAAATCAAGCAAGCTAACGATCTTGTTCACCTGCCGGTCGGTAGGGATTCCCGGCCCACTCAGAATTAAGGGGACCCGGTAGGCGCCTTCAAAGGCGGGGATCCCTTTGAGCATCAAACGGTGTTCAGCCAAGTAGTCACCATGGTCGGAGGTGAAGACTATCACCGTATTCTCTCTCATCTCCAACAAATCTAGCGCTTCCAGAATGCGCCCAATTTGCTCATCAACCATCGTGCAATTGGCATAGTAGCAGGTGATTGCCTGAGCAAAATCCTCCCAGGTCAGATCGTTCCAGACGGATTGGATGCGGTCGTAGATGGCCGGCCTACCAGCCAGATCATCCTCAAAGTTGGCCGGCGGTGAAATATCATCGACGGTGTAGCGCTTGTAATACCTTTGCGGGGCGACGTAGGGATCGTGTGGCGCTTCCGTGCTCAGAAACAACGCCCACGGCCGATCAGGATTGGCGGCTGCTTGCTCCAGAAAGGCAATGCCATCGGAGTACATTCGGTATTCCGGCAGTGTTTCCACCACTTCATTGCTAACACCGTAAAACAAGAAATCAGCATACCCTTTCTGTCGCACCACCTTCCGATCTATTAATCCCTCTTCTACTTCGACCAGACCCAATTTCTGCTGGTACTGCTCAACCTCGTACGTATCAAAACCGAAATTCTCCAGGCGATGGCTGCGCTCCACATGCCACTTACCGAAGTAAGCTGTGTCGTATCCCGCTTTTTGCAGCTGCCGCGGCCATACCGGTAAGGTGGCATCAAATCTTGCACGGTAGGCCGGAACGGCATGGGTAACGTCAACCATGCCATGGCTGTGCGGTAAAACTCCACTCATCAAGCTGGCTCGCGCCGGCGAGCATATGGGATTAACCGTGTAACATCGCTGAAACTGTGTTCCTCCCGCTGCCAGTTTATCCAGGTTTGGAGTTTGGCAAGCAGTTTGCAGCTCAACGGTGTCTGCGCGTTGCTGATCGGTCATCAAAAAGAGGAGGTTAGGCCGTCTCATAGGGCACTTGCCATTGGTTGGGCTTGAGATTTTTGGCCGAGATCCTGTGGCAGGTAATCACCGGATAGACGCTCCAATACATCCATGCAGTAAATCAGCGCCCTTGGTAAATGGAAAGGATCCTTGACCGGTAAGGCGACTGTTTCTTTAAATTTCCCGCCCTGCCGGTCCAGTTTTTGGGTCCACTCTCCAAAAACAGGAACCGGATAATGTTTGAAAGCATATTCATGTACCTTGGAAAACCATTCCAAAGCCCAAGCCTCTGAAGATTGTTCATAGGCTAGGAGCAATGCATAAAGCGCTTCTGTGTGCGGCCACCATAGTTTACTGTCGGCAAACTGCCACCAAGGCTCACCTCCTGCCGCATCACGAGAGAGCAA
>JAHEJP010000212.1 GCA_024638855.1 Chloroflexota bacterium | reverse complement strand
AGATGTCGATGGTAGAGGTTTTGCTACGAAGAGGCGCATCCACCAAGAATATCCTCCATATTATTGATATTCATGAACTATTAGGATGAGATACAGATCTCATTTTTACAAATAGATATAATAAACTTAACTCGTCGTAGATAATTCACTTCGTTGTGTATCCGATTCTTCGTGTCAATTATAACCTTTTACGCACTATTACAAGTTGCTACGAAATCAATTTGTGGTCAAATAATTGACCCACATAGGCAATCTCATAACGTGATTCTCGATGAGGTACAGCATGACCACGGTATTTTCGAAAATTATTCGGGGTGAGTCACCAGCTGATATCGTCTATCAGGATGAACTGGTAACTGCCTTCCGAGATATTTATCCGGCGGCGCCAATACATATCTTGGTTGTACCAAATAAGTTGATTCCAACGGCCGACGATTTGACGGATGACGATGAGAAAGTTGCAGGTAGGATGCTGTTAGTCGCCAGCAAGATTGCCCGACAACAGGGGATCGCCGAAAGCGGTTATCGCCTGATTATCAATTGCCGAAATCACGGTGGGCAAGAGATTTATCATTTACACTTGCACTTAATCGGCGGCCGGCCATTGGGTCCGATGATAATGCGTACCTGATCAAGGAAATTTGTTAGTCAGCGACGATTGCATTAGATTCTTCACGACATTCACAGGCTTCTTTGACTTCATCACCACGCACCAGGAGTCCATCGTATTCAAAGCCTAGACCCTCCGAGTTCCAGCCGCTCATATTAAAAGGGATTTGGCCATCGGCTGATGCCCAGCGACCATTATAAAGGCGCGCGATATGCAAATGTGTCCCGTTAGAAAAACCACCTTCACAGGATGCATGCCCTAAAGTATCCCCCGCACGGACATAAGTGCCAGGGGCAACTCGATCACGTGCTTCCAAGTGAAGATAATAAATGACCCAGCCTGTACCTGGGAATCCATCACCATCGATATCGATGACAACACCTCCCATGTCGCTGCGAGTTACTAAACCATCAACTGCTGCCGTTACCCATGCATCGGACTCATAACATCCTAGCTGGTCGTGTTGCGGAGCAAAATCTAGAGCTGCCCATGCCGAACCGCTGGCCCACCCCCCGTGAGGACCTCCAGTAAAGTACCAGGTTTCGCCCTGAGGCCAAGGCAACTGCAATGCTGGCTGGTCTAAATCGGCCGGCCATAACGGGTCTACCGTATAAGCGAATGGGTTTCCAAATATCTGATTGAATACAGCATAAAATCCGTCTGGTCCAATATCGACTAACCAATCTTGGAAGGAGGTTGTCGGGTATGCGGCAAATAAGAGTTGTAAACCTGCCGTACCATCGTTAATATCAGATGCGAAGTTTATATTATCCCCATTCGCGAATTCGAAATACGTGAGTCCGCCTTCCCCTCGACCATAGTAGCCCAAATTGAGCTTGTTCGCAGCCCAGGTTAATTGTTGATACAGTCCTTCATATCCTTGACGTACATAACCCAGCGGGTAAGGATTTTCATCAATCGCCGTGTGGCTCATCCAACCCGACTTATATTCAATCAAGGCTAATAATAGTCGGGGGCTCACAGACTGGCGATCAGACACTAGTTGGACTATTTCGGGGCCGCTGAGCGTTCTTCCTTCTATTTCTTCTTTTAAGGTTAGTAGGTGGCCTCCTTGTTCGGACGCCACTCGCAGCACATCGAATTCTTTGAGATCCGGTCCATAAACCAACTCGCTATCGGGAATAATCTTGAAACTCAGACTCGTCGGCGCTGCGCCACCTGGTACGAAGATCTGCTGCCCGACGCTCAATAGATCACTATCACTGAGGTCGTTTATCCTTACCAGTTCCTCAACGGTCGAGTTATATGAGAGCGCAATCTGAGTTAGGGTTTCACCGATTGATACGATGTGGATGTCAAAATTGCCTTCATTTTCATTTATAACCGGCCGTGTTGGATCCGGGGTCGGCGTTCCAAAATACGTTGGAAATGGGGTTGTGGTTTGATGAATAATCGGTGTAGGCGGTTTAACCCTAACACCACGCTCAATGCCACTGTTGGCAGATTGGGCGACTTCGCCAAAATCAGCTGTGGCGCTGATCACTGTTACATCCGGATCTGGTCGTTCGCATCCACAAAGAGCTAGTATAGCGAACAGTGATAGCAAAAGGAATCGTTTGTGGTTAATTTTTTTTTGCATGAACTCCAACCGGCGTCCGTAATAGTGTGTAACGGTTTGCTTGCTACAATTTACAACGGCGACACTGTCAATCGTATGTTGCGCTTTTGTTTAGTGTATCCCTATTCTATTTGCCATGAAACCTAGGGCAAGTTACAGTTTTCGAACACTGATTGGCGAGGTCTACGAAATGCAAGCAAATTATGTTCAGCGACTCCGAATCAAATTTATTAAAGACGGTCCAACCCGATACATTGGTCACTTGGATCTGGCCAAGTCATTGGAGCGATCACTCAACCGGGCTAGAATCCCATTGGCCTATACTCAGGGATACAATCGCCGGCCGCGACTGCAGCTGACCACGGCGCTGCCTCTTGGATACACCAGCGAGTGCGAGATAGCGGACATTTGGCTCGCCGAAGCCATCGATCCGAAAGAAGCCTTGAATTCAATGGTTTCAAAAATGGCGCCAGGTATACAAATTGTCAATGTCAGGGAGGTAGAACTTCAGGCTCCAACGCCACAAGCTCAAGAAGCGGTATATCGGATAACATTCTTGGAACAACAAGACCCAGCTGACTTACAATCTCGAATTGATCGTCTTCTTGAAGCCCCGAAGCTGGAACGCGAGCGTCGGGGCAAAGGATACGATTTACGCCCCCTTATCTTAGGATTAGATTTATCCGATGTTCCTGGTGTCCCTGGACAGTTACAAATGCAATTATCTTTATTGCCAGGAAAGACTGGCCGCCCTGATGAAGTCCTAGCAGAGATGGGATTTGATCCGCTGGAAAGCAGAATACATCGTTCAGAGCTAGTGCTCATCGATCCTACGGAATCAGGGTCGTGAACATTGTAATAGCCCATTTTTTGGGCAACTAGCCGCAAATCTTTCGAAACGTTGAATCTCTTGTCAAAGATCAGCCGCAATCGTCTCAATTACATCCTGAAAGCACCGATACTTTTTGTCGCGTGCTTTGGGTTATTAAGTTGTGGATTTCTCGAGTTTACGGGCCAATCCCAGAACGGGTCTGTCCCGTTTTCCTTGGAATCAGCCGAAGCCATCGTACCAGCTTCTACCCCGACTCAGGTGACCGTGCCGACGCCAATTGTCGTGCCGGATACCGGGTGGGAGAACATTAGATCTGGACTCGAAAGAAGAATCATTAATTGGGCAGCTCCCGAAGGGGGCAATAGCGAAAGGATTTATCTCCTCCGGATTGATCCTACAATGTATCGGTTTGATGTGGCATACATGCCGGGGGCTCCTCAGAGCATGACTGACTGGCAAAATGAAACCGGAGCTCTGATCGTTGTAAACGGCGGATTCTTCACCGAGGCAAATGAAGCGACTGGTCTTATCGTTGTCGACGGCCAACACTCAGGAACCAGTTACGATGGCTTCGGGGGAATGCTGGTAATAGGTAGCAGCGGTCCTGATCTGCGCTGGCTACCAATGCAACCATATGATCCATCTGAGCCAATATCAGCAGGCTTACAATCTTTTCCCATGTTAGTGAAACCCGACGGGGTACTCGGATATACTGATGAAAATGGACAACCGGCTCGTCGAACCGTTATTGCCCAAGATGGGAACGGTCGATTCATTTTTGTACTGGCAACTTCAGGTACGTTTACTTTGCACCATATGAGCCAGTTCTTGCTGGAGACTGACCTGGACATCAGCTTAGCTCTCAATCTAGATGGGGGAGCTTCAACTGGCATATTACTGGCCGAGCCAATGGACGGAGTCGCTCCGTTCACATTATTGCCGGTCGTAATAACTGTCTATCCAAAATAGTCGTCAATTCCATCGGGAATACTCGTTTCGCTTAGTGGTTCTTGCAAAAGGTTGCCAATGAAGAAGCGATATTGCGACTTTCACCAATGACTAGAAAAACTCTATGCTGCAGGACAGATGTTGTAAATTAACAAATCTCAATATAGGCTCCAATGAATTTTGACAAAGAACCCGCCACCAGATATAATTTTTGTTCACTGAGCTGGTCAACCGACACAACCAGTGCAGTAAGCTTGCAATAAAGACCGGCATGGAGAACATGCCGGTTCTTTTTGCGATAATAAACAGTTACCATGGTTGGTTACTCAGTTTGAGGATTTGTGTTAGGCACATATTTGTGAGCACGTATCCTCGAAATCGAGAGCCCCAATCCACCGGAGGAAATAGTGTACGTAATCGTCGAATGTGGCGGCCGGCAATACCGCGCCGAAGAAGGACATAGCTTCGTTGTTGAGAAGCTGCCTTATGAAGTCGGTGATCAGATTGATCTGGATAATGTACTGATGGTTGTAGAAAATGGAGACGTCAAAGTAGGCCAACCGGCCGTAGAGGGTGCGTCTGTAAAGGCAACTGTGGTCGAACAATTCAGAGGCAAAAAGATTTTCGTTTGGAAGTATCGGCCGCGGAAACGCTATCGCCGACGACAAGGCCACCGCCAAAGTTACACTCGTTTGCGCGTGGATGATATCAACGTTGGATAAAAGGAATTAGATATGGCTCACAAAAAAGGTGCTGGTTCCAGTCGAAATGGCCGGGATAGCAATTCGAAGCGGCTCGGTGTCAAACGATATGGCGGCGAATTTGTGATTCCTGGCAACATCATCATTCGTCAAAAAGGCACGAAGATTCGACCGGGAAATAATGTTGGACTTGGCAGGGATTTTACCATTTATGCTCTTATCGATGGGCAGGTTGAGTTCGAGAATAAACAAGGACGAAAATACGTAAGCGTCTATCCGATTGAGTAGGCGTTCTGAAGGAAACAATCATGAAAAAAGATATTCATCCGGAATGGTATCCTGATGCAAAGATCATCTGCAACGGCGAAGTCATTATGACAGTCGGCTCGACAAAGCCGGAACTAAGCGTGGAGATCTGGTCAGGCAACCACCCTTTTTATACGGGACAACAGCGCCTTGTTGATACTGAAGGCCAGGTGGAGCGCTTCATGAAGCGGTTACAGAGACGCGAGGAAATCAAATCAGAGGTCGAATTTGAGGCGGAGTCATCATCTCCTTTATCCTTGGGAATTGAAGAAATCGGTTTGAATACGCGAGCTATGAATGCGCTGAAAAGTGAAGGATTGGAAACGGTCGGGGATGTTCATGCACGTCTTCTTCAAGGCGATGATGCGCTTCTCTCTATTACCGGCGTCGGCCAGAAGGCGTTAATTGACATAAAGAAGTATTTTCGGGCGAATGGTTTGATCGACTAGAGATAATCAATTTGTCGTATTGATGAGAGGCAGATGCGTCAGGCGTATCTGCCTCTCTTTTTTTAGTAGAATTACATGGTCAGCGGTTGATTACGCAACTAAAATCTTGTTACACCGTGTTACCATTCTATTGGGAAGAGAAGAAACTGTGGTGCATCGGGATTCAGAGACTTAATCATTGATTTCTGTGAAATAATCAGGGCCAATAAATACTTAAACTGTAGCACAGAAGAAGGGAAGGAGGATTAATGAGCATACACCGTCGTGGTCGAGTGGAACTTATCTGCGGGAGCATGTTTAGCGGAAAAACCGAGGAACTAATCCGGCGATTACGAAGAGCGGTAATCGCCCGACAAAAGGTGCAGGTATTCAAACCTGGAATAGATGTCCGCTATCATGAAGAAAGAGTAACATCCCATAACGGGCTTGATTTTGAGGCACAGCCAGTTTCATCGGCCAGTGAAATTATTTCTGATCTCGCGCCTGATACGACAGTCGTTGCCATTGACGAAGTGCAGTTCTTCAATGCAGACATCATCGAACTTTGCGAAATTCTAGCAAATCAGGGAAAACGTGTCATTTGCGCCGGTTTGGATACTGATTTCCGCGGTGTTCCCTTTGGTCCCATGCCAGATCTCATGGCCCGCGCCGAAGAAGTGAGTAAATTGCATGCAATATGCGTCGTTTGTGGAGAGGAAGCAAATCGGACTCAACGATTGATCAATGGCCAGCCGGCCGCTTTCAACGATCCAATTGTATTAGTCGGTGCGGCCGAGGTGTACGAAGCTCGTTGCAGACAATGTCACACCGTGCGCCAAACAGAGGATTGAACGTTTGCATAGACTGGTAAGGGAAATTGATATTGTTGTACCAGTTAATTGTCAGATTGTTAATTTTCAATAATCTTGATCAATTAGGAGGCAGGTGATGACCAGTGCGGATCATGATTTGAACCAAGATATCGCCAAAGTACTGATCGACGAAAAAAAACTTCAAGATCGTATCCAGGAATTAGGCCAGATCGTCAAGGAAGAGTATAAGCATGAGGATGATCTATTGCTCATCTGTGTTTTAAAAGGCGCCTTCATGTTTTTGGCCGATATGACCAGGGCGCTAGACAGACCCCACGAATTGGATTTTATGGGCGTTTCAAGCTATGGCGCCAGCACTGAATCTAGTGGCGCTGTTCGAATTGTACTAGATCTGAAACAGGATATCGCCGGGCGCAATGTCCTCATCGTCGAAGATATAATCGATAGTGGACGCACATTGGATTATTTACGCCGGATCCTTCTTGCGCGTTCACCTAGCTCATTACGGATCTTGACCTTGCTTGATAAGCCGGAAAGACGCGAGGTAGATGTACCGGTCGATTACACGGGTTTTCATATTCCCAATGAATTCGTAGTCGGCTATGGACTGGATTTTGCGGAGATATATCGGAATCTTCCCTATATCGCCGTCCTAAAACCAGAAATATTTGCCCATCTATAAGAATAGGTATAATAGTATAATAAAGAAAGGTAAATCTGAAGATCGTTTAGTACTTAAGTCTCAGTAGCAAAAATTAAACCAGTCGTAAAGTACTGGTGACATTTGCCGGCTATGTGCCTAATATTTAATTGAGCGTGTCCATCGTATTCGATAAAATTGCAGATGGAAGGATAATGAATCCGGTACTAATATGTTTGGGAATCTTTATAGCCTTATCTTTCATTGCCACCACGCTGTTCATTGCTGCTAGTGTGAATTCGAGCCGTCTTAGCCATGCTGAAGATGGCTATGGCTATGAATCTGAGCCTTCTTACAGCGGGCAGGCGGTCCCAATTCGGCCCGAGGTTTGAAGATCCACGATCAGCTGTAACCCTAACAAATATCGGGGGGAATTCCTAAAATCTAAGTCGGAACATCAGCCTGGTTGCAGCTAGAAAATAATTTTTGCTAAAATTCAGACTGCATTTTTTGACAATTTAGAACATTTGTGCTATATTTTGTCTTATGAAGGGCACCGGTCACCTCCAGCCTGCACGAATGACGACTCCAATACCTCGCGAAAGTCTCCAACCCTGGAATTGCCGGGCTAGTAAACCTCTTCCCACTGATGCCGGCGTTTGCCGCCTTATTGTTTTCAGTTCGGCAAACATCTCAGCCGGAATTGCAACTCCGGCCATTCTCCCAACAAAAACCTGCCCTGTTTCTGCTTGGAAACACCCTTCTCCTCTTTCCTTCTCTGGTATTCACCAGAACTTCTAAACTGGTGCCCTTCTTATTTCATCAGCTTGCATCAGTAAGCTTTCTTGCCAAAATGAATTAAGAGAGATTCTTAGTTTCCGGCTGCTCAGAACCCATATGCAGACTATTTACCAACCTAGCAGTCCCATATCCCGACGTCCCCCATTTCTGACTAAACAAAATGCCATGATCGAAATGGTTTCGTTATGTCAATGATGCAATAGGAAAAAGGTCATTCCGGCGTATTTTTAACTTGTACCTGCTCTCTGTCAATGTACGGTTACTTAGGTGACCTCGAATAAGAGCGAGCGCGATTAATCCTAACCCAGGGAAATCCTAGCTGGAGAAATTACCTAACTTATTATGGTCCATTTCTTATTCCTACTGACATTGGGCTCTCTTCACGGCCAAGAAACCGGAAACGTCATCCAAGAGACGGGTATGTTGGGAGTGACTTGCGTAATTGCTTTGGGTGTCTCGGTTGCGATTCTTGGCATTGTGGTCGCAGCTCTCAAGGATGACCGAGCCGATCAATACTACCAATAGTATACATACCCACAGTCTTAGCCCCCTCAGCAAGAGCCAATCATATTTCACAAGGCCAGTACCGTTTGTTGCAGAAGATTTCCATATTATTTACGGTCCACCTTTGTACCTATCCTCGGATACACTGCGATCATTTACCTGATTCTTGAAATATCCCATCATTAAAGAAACCTATCGTCTGTGAGCCATCTTCACAATGCTATACATTTGGGTTGTCCTGGATTTCCGCAAGGTCATGGTGGTCGGGTATAAAAAAAGTACCCTGCTCGAAATAGAGCAGGGTAAAAAGAAAAAGGAGAAACGGACGAACAGATCTGATTATATTTTTATAGTTTAGTCCCCATATCCATTTTAACAGAGTACCAATATCTATAAAAAATACATAAAAATGGCCTCGCGCTAGTTGCGCGAGGCCAATGAGGGAGAGAATTGGACCAATGAGTATGTCGCATCGATAAGGGAATGTTTGTGCCCAATCTCATACAAACAGAGAGTTGTTCATCCTGAAAGATACTTAACGTTGAAAAGTTGGGAATATTGTACCAGGCACGAAACTTCGGAATCGTCCAACACTCAAGTTGTAAAAGGTGATTGTTGCTGAAAGATCCCAATGATTTTTGTGAGGTCAGGTGATAAATCCCCTTTCAATTAGATAGAGAATAACTTTCATTGCCGGCTAATCTTTAAGGTTAAATATCGGTTTGATTCCAGGATCTTTTTGGCTTAATAAAAGGAGGCCTTGCCATTGCTGGCAAGGCCTGTGGAAAGAGGAGTAAAGGGCGACGCTCTGCTGCGCCAGAGCGGTTACATTCACGCCCTCTCTCAACAAGACAGAGTAAAAACAGGCCTAGGAAATACAGCCAAGGGTTTTGGTGAGCTTAACTTGAGGTCTAAAAGAATCGTGACTGAAATTCGTCCAGAGGAAAAAACTGAATTTCAGAAGGCAGATATTTGTTAATTGTGGCTGGGATTATTGAGCTGTCCACCCACAGTCTATCGATAACGTTGAGCCGGTTAATAATCTAATGGCTAGTGATGCAAGATAAATAACCCTTTTGTTGATTTGGGCTAAATTTGTCACATCCAGTGGAATGACTAAAGCGCGCAGGCCCATCGCCTC
>JAHEJP010000211.1 GCA_024638855.1 Chloroflexota bacterium | reverse complement strand
GGCTGCTAGTACCGCAGCAATTAACGTGTCAAATTGTCCCTCAAAAGGACTGCCTGGGCCGTTTACCTCTAATGCCACATCAACTAAATTTGGCCCTTTTGGACCTTTAGCTTCTGAAACTGGGGCCAGGACAAAGACTAAAGCAATTATTAACGCAAGGAACACGAACGGTTTGGCAAGTTTCATTTTTTATCTCCTGTTTTTAAGAATTTAACTAATCGGTCGACAATTAAAGCGAAATTTCCCTTAATCAACATGTTGTGCATAAATTGTACATGTTATGGACAATATTGTCAAGATGTTACTTGCTTTTTGTCTAGATTCCAAATCCACGGATTGATCCTTTTTTCGAGACCCAAAAGAATTTTTCTTTTGTTGTACTGCGGAATTTTGAGCCCTGAGCTTAGGCCCTTCTTCAATATCCACAACCAAGATCAAGGGTATCAATGAGAGATTGCACGATAATTACTGACGATTGTCACTTGACGTAGCCGTGCTAATTCTTAAATAATTGTTTAATATTTCCACCCTTGTTCTCTTGGCTCGTTAAGCTGAGTGGCATTTGGAAAGTCTCTTTAGCATTTTGAAATCTATTTACCAGTCAAATTTCCTGGCTCAAGTTCTCAATTCAAGGCTTAGATGACAGAGCGATTCATATACAGACTAACGAGCAAGAATCTGCCCAATTTAATTGGGAACAAAGCCAGAAACCTCCACAATCTGAGCAAGTATGGCTATCGCATTCCAGTGACGCATGTCTGCACTTGGAACGCCTATTTGGAGAGTATTCAAGGACACGAACAAGTAGTCGAGACACTACGGTTGGAACTCGAAGAGGTATTAGATCTAACTCAGACGTATTCGGTGCGTTCTTCAGCCAACATTGAGGATGGATTGGATCATGCCTTCGCCGGTCAATTCACTTCAGTATTAGATGTCCATGGTCTCGATGAACTATTGATGGGCATACAGGAAGTATGGAACTCCGCTCGAGCTTCTAGATTAGTCAGCTATCTAAATAAGATCGGACATGATGCCCGAGATGTGAAAATGGCGGTTGTCATACAAGAGATGGTATCGCCAGTCGTGTCGGGCGTTTCTTTTAGCAAGAATCCGTTGACTGGATTGAACGAAGTGATTGTAGAAGCTGTGTCCGGACGTGGAGATGCTCTATTACAAGATGGAATAAACCCAAACCGATGGGTTTACAAGGGGGGCAACTGGATCGTTGAACCGGAGGATACAGAAGTTGAAATATCCTTAGTGCGAGAAGTTGCTGAATTGACAATGGCCATCGCTTCGGCTAATGGCGAGGCGGTTGACCTCGAATGGGTGTACGACGGTCAGCACATTTACTGGTTACAATTACGAAATATCAGTACGCTGAAGAATCTAAAAATATATTCAAATCGAATTTCTCGCGAGGTATTGCCTGGGATTATCAAACCACTTGTCTGGTCGGTTAATGTGCCCCTGGTGAACAGTGCCTGGATCGAGCTATTTACCAAGTTGATAGGTCCCAACGAACTGCAGCCTGAAGATTTAACTAAAGCCTTTTACTATCGTGCATACTTCAATACTTCTGCTATCGGTACTATTTTCAGAGCTTTGGGTATACCAGAAGAGTCGCTTGAGATTTTAATGGGGATAACAGAGAGCGAGGAGCGACCTAATTTTCGACCTTCAAGGCGAGCACTTCGCCACCTACCTAGGATAACGAGCTTTCTTCTGGAAAAATGGGGCTACGATCGGCGGATAAGATTATTTTTACCTCACCTGAGGCAAACATACCGCCTAATTGCCCAGCGGCCGCTGGAGGATATAGATGAATCGCAGTTGCTAATGGAAATCGATCAGCTTTTTACTTTGACGCAAAAGGTTGCTTATGCCAACATCGTGGTTCCGTTAATGATGTATATCTATAATGCTCTATTGCGGCGCCAGTTGGTAAAAGTAGGGATACCGTTCGACCAGTTTGACCTGATGCATGATGTAGACGAGCTTAGTGATTACGATCCAAGCAGCCATCTGGCACGACTTAATGGTCAATATCTGCAGCTCGATGCTGATTTGCAGGAACAAATTCGGGGCAGTGGCTACAAAGCCTTGATAAAAGTTTCAGAAGAGTCGGATTTTCATCGGGGTACGATCGACTTCATGAACCGCTTTGGTCATTTCAGTGACAGTGGTAATGATTTCTCTTGTCAAACCTGGCGAGAGAGTCCTGATCTCGTTTTGCAAATGATTACTGGCTACCAGGAATCAGAAGTGAAGATGGAAAAAATCAGTTGGGCTGATCTTCAGCTAAACCCATGGACTCGCCAGATGCTGAGACCAATTTACCGTCGAGCCCGGAATTTCCGGCTCAATCGGGAAGCTGTAAGTTACTGGTACACATATGGCTATGGCTTATTCCGCAACTTCTTCTTGGAGCTAGGACTGCGGTTTGCAATTCGCGGGTTGATAAATGAACCGGATGATATATTTTATATATACTTAGATGAAGTCCGCCAACTTGTGAAAGATAGTGCCTCGGCTGCGCCACAAGAGGAGGTCATTGCCGCTCGCAAGGCAGATATGGCTGCACAACAAGATTTAGCGCTTCCCGAGATCATCTACGGGGACCAGCCACCACCACCTGAAAAGCAAATGACCGGTTATGGGACTCTCAAGGGTATACCAACCTCCAGTGGTTACTATAAAGGGCGAGTAAAAGTGGTCCGCAAGATCCAAGAATTTAACAAGCTGAATGAAGGTGAAGTTCTGGTCATACCATACTCTGATGTGAGCTGGACCCCGCTCTTTACCAAGGCTGGCGCTGTCATTGCCGAGGCGGGAGGCATGTTGTCTCACAGCTCAATCATTGCACGCGAATATGGCTTGCCAGCGATCGTTTCCGTTAGCGACGCTACTCTACGGCTAAAAGACGGCATGCAGGTAACAGTTGATGGTTATACCGGAGATGTCATCCTCCATCAGGGGGAAGATTCTGAAACGAAAGGAGAACTTAACGCATGAAGGTTATTAGATGGATACTACTTGTCATATTAGCATCTGCGCTAGGTATACTGGTGATGGAGTATATGACCATACACCCTATCCGCATGAACGTTTTCTTGGCCCTAAGCCTCGTGTGTGCGTTTCTCCTGATAGTATTATTGGTTCGTGGTTTTGGTCTTGGTCGGTTGCTTCCAGTAGCCATCGTCGTTTCATTGGCCGCTTTTTTAGCTAGTTACGCTCTGCGAACCGAGGCGTTTTTGTCACGAGAAGACAGTCGACCTATACCCGAATTGACACGAGCCAAAGGCGAGCCAGGTGATGGTCATACCGCTGTCGTCTATTTCACCCATGGGGAACCGGAGACTTACGATCCTATTGGCTGGATCAATCAATTCAATGAGTTTGATGAACAAGGCATCCCTTTTGTGCCCCTGTTGGCTCGGCCGTTTTTTGTTCACCAACTTCGCAACGCCTACCTGAAAGTGGGGTCAAGTCACCACCGGCAAATGCACCAACAGATGTTACAAAGCTTGGAAGAGGCCTTCCGTCAAGAAGGGGACACAACAACTCAATTTTATCTTAGTTTTCTTGATGATGAACCACGGCCGGATGCCGCAGTCATACAGGCTTTAAACGATGGTGCCAGTCACATTGTGGTCAGTGAAGTATTTCTGACGATTTCAAACCATACGGCCGAGGGGGAGGAACTCATCGAAGCCCTAGATGTAGAGGAGTACGGGGCAACACTGGAATTTACCGGTCCTCTGTGGGATTCGGAAACCTTACGAAGCATGTTCGTCCAGCGTGCCAATGAAAACATTGGCGGTACAGACAAAAACAAGGTAGGCATATTGCTCGTTGGCCATGGCCAGCCGGATGAATGGGATGTTGAGTGGCCAACTGAGACTGAACAAGAAATTGGTTTTAGAGAAGAAGTGCTAAGATTATTCGAGGATGACGGTTACCAACAAGAGAATCTCAGCCTGGCCTGGATGTCATTTAAGGAACCCAAACCAGCCGCAAAAGTTGAAGATTTTGTTACCAATGGCGCTGAGAAGGTGCTTTTCTTTTCTGCTGCCATCAGCGCTGACTCGATTCACAGCCAATACGATATACCGGAATTAGTCTATGAGGCCAACGTATCTGAAGATCTACCGATAGTGAATCTAGGCGCCTGGAACGACGATCCATTAGTCATACAAGCGATAAAAGAAAAGATAGATGCCCACTTTGACTAACCTTGTCCAGAGATGTGAGTCGAGGCGCTGCCCATGAATTTTCTCATCCCCTTGATCGCGGCCGTGGTAGGCTATGCTCTAGGAAGCATTTCTTTTACCCGCATTGTGGCCAACCGCATCATGCCAGGCGAAGATATTAGCAAAACAGAGATCAAATCTCCTGGGGGAGAGCAGGTTGTCGAAATGACCTCGGTGAGCGCCACGAGTATCTCCTTCCGGAAAGGTCCCAAGTATGGTTGCCTGATTGGTATCTTAGACATACTGAAGGCCACGCTACCTGTCTTATTATTTAGGTTGGCATTTCCCAATAACTTTTACTTTCTAATTACGGCCGTCATGTGCGTTGTCGGCCACAATTATCCAGTGCAGCACCGCTTTAAAGGTGGACGCGGGATATCTCCCATCATCGGTGGACTTATGGTCGTTGATTTTCTTGCTATTCCTGTGACCCTTATCTCAAGCACAGTCCTCGGAATGGCGGTATTTCGCGATGTCCTTATTGCCTATACAGGCTTCATTCCTTTACTAATATTATGGTTCTTGCTGCGCTATGATGAACCAGCCTATCTTCTATACGCACTGGCTACCAATATCGTCTTCTGGCCAGCGATGTGGCCAGAGTTAAAACAATATATTCACCTTAAGCGGTCTGGGGATCTTGCTCAGCAGGGGGATTTTTTAGCGCAGCTTGAGACCACAGATATGGGCAGGCCTATTAAGTACTTGCGGAGATTTAATTTGATTAAAGACAATAAGGGAACCGATGCTGCTGACGCTGATCAGCCTACTGAGAATTTTTCTACCGGGGAGGAGCAGGAATAATTGTGCAACAGGAAATAAAAGATATTGTTTTAGAAGCAAATCTGCTCACCAAGCGTTACCAACTTGGCGAACATTTAGTACAAGCCCTAAAAGAAGTTGACTTCGTAGTTAAGAAGGGTGAATTTGTAGCCATTATGGGCCCTTCAGGCAGTGGAAAGTCAACTTTGTTACATCTTCTAGGTGGTCTAGATAAGCCCTCTGAAGGTGGAATTAGCCTGGCGGGCAACCAGCTTTCTTTATTAGATGATAAAGAAGCTACTTTGGTTCGACGCCACAACGTCGGCTTTGTCTTCCAATTCTACAATCTGTTACCAACCCTCACTGCCGAGGAAAATATCATGCTTCCCCTACTGATTGACGGACAGAAATCAACCGATCATCAGGAGCGCCTCAATCGACTACTGAATCTAGTTGGCCTGGCAGATAGACGTGACCACAAACCAGACCAATTATCAGGTGGTGAACAACAGCGCGTTTCATTAGCCCGAGCGCTTGTTACAAATCCAGCCATCGTACTTGCAGATGAGCCAACCGGTAACCTTGACTCAAAGACGGGGAAGACCATCATGGAACTTTTGAGGCGCTCATGCGACGAAATGGCTCAGACCGTCATAGTCGTTACCCATGATCCATTAGCTGCTGCATTCTCCGATCGGACTGTATTTTTGCTCGATGGACGAATAAAGAACGAAATCATGTTCCCACCTGACATGCCTGGGGCCGGGCGGCGCCATATGATCATTGAAACGATGGAGACACTCAATTCCTAACCGAGATACGGAATGCAATCGATGATGACCAAGTTTGTCCTATGAACCTAGTTCGCTTATTGACACTACGCTCATTCCTCGCACGACCATTGCGCATGCTGCTTAGTACAATTGGTATTGTTCTGGGTGTAGGTAGCATTCTAGCTATCGGCATAACCAATCAGTCAGCATTGCGTTCTGTCAATCGTCTCTTCGAAGAAACATCTGGCAAAGCCAGTCTCGTCGTTGTTAGTAGTGACGATCAGCGTGAAGGTTTTAATCAAGATTCTCAATTTGATGTTGCTAAATTTCCAGGTATTTCCGAGGCTGTACCATCACTCCATGTAGCGGCGTTACTTGCTAGCGAAGCGCCTCCTGCAGAGATGGCGATCAGTATGGCTGGTATGAACCTAGGGGGATTAACGCTCTATGGAATCGATCCCAGGATCGACCAAGCTGCGCGTGAATACAAACTTGTCAACGGCCGGTTTCTCACCGAGGACTTGGAAGCACAGGAGATTATCTTAGTCGATACATTCGCCGAAAAAAGTGAATTAGAATTAGACGATTGGGTAGAAGTTGTCACAGAAGCTGGCAGCGAAGAGTTGCGCCTGGTGGGTTTAATTGCCCAAGAAGGTCCGGGCAGGCAAAATAACGGCGCCTTTGGGGTGATTCCGCTTGAAACAGCACAAGACTTCTCTGACAGATCAGATGTACTCGATCAGATTGATATCGTCTTAAATCCGGAAGACGATTCTTCAGCCACGGTTGAGGCCATCAAAACGAATCTCCAGGCACAGCTTGGTCAGGAATTTTCCGTCATTTACCCGGCCGCCCAGGGCGAACGGACGACTCAAATGCTGGGTAATTACCAGATCGGCCTTGATTTCATGAGTGGCATGGCCCTATTTGTCGGTGCTTTCTTAATTTATAACGCCTTCTCCATGAGCGTGATAGAAAGAACTAGGGAAATGGGTATGCTACGCACGATCGGCATGACTCGCTCGCAAGTCGTCCGCCAGGTGTTAACTGAAGCAGTGTTACTTGGCCTGATCGGAGCCTTGCTTGGCGTCGCTCTCGGCATTTTGCTCGCTGTCGGTTTGGCCAACCTAATGGGCTTGTTGCTGTCACAGGAAGTGAGTATTGACCAGATTCCCCTAAACCTGGTTATTGGCAGTATGCTAGTTGGGCTTCTGGTAACTTTGGCTGCGGCAACCATTCCCGCCTGGCAGGCCGGGCGAATATCTCCCATGGAGGCGGTTCTCATTCGCGGCAGCTCCAAAGATAGCTGGATTATTCGTTACGGATGGTGGCTTGGAATAGCGCTGCTGCTGTTGGCTGGTTTCTTGTTGTTTTTGAACCCTTTTCCCGAAGATACCAAGTTTCGCTTGGGAACTGTAGCTGTCATTGCCTTGTTTTTGGGCGGCACCCTGATCATTCCTGCATCTGTTGTGCTTTGGCAAAGAGTCATGCGCCTGATCATTTGGGGCATTTATGGCAATAGCGGGCAATTAGGCAGCCTGAATGTCGAAAGATCAAAACTTCGCACCACCTTAACAGTTTCCGCCTTAATGGTTGGGGTAGCCATGATGATAGTGGTCTGGGGAATGACAGAGTCTTTCAAAGATGACCTCGTTTCCTGGCTGGATGGCTACATTGGGGGTGATATTTACATCTCCTCGACGGTGAAGATGCGACCTGTATTATGGACTCGATTGGGAGCGATAGAAGGCGTTAATTCTGTTTCTCCCGTTCGCTACCTCGAAGTGGAGTGGAAACCACCTGGAGAACGTCGGGAGAAAGTTACCTTTATGGCAGTTGATCCGCTGGCTTACGATCGTGTGACATCATTTCTATTTAACGAAACGCCAGAAGATGGAGATCCACAGCAAGCGATGGACGCACTTGCTGAGGGCAATACGGTGTTCATCTCAACCGTATTGGCTGAAAAATTTAACTTGGAACCCGGAGATGCAATTACGCTGATGACGAAGTTCGGCGAGCGTGAATTCGAGATCGCGGCCATTGTGGTCGATTATTACAATCAAGGGCTGGTTATCGATGGTAGTTGGCGGGATATGGAACGTTACTTTCGGACGAAGGATGCCAATATGCTTTTGGTAAAAGTCCAGCCAGGTAACAGAATTGATGATGTGTTAGAACGTATCGATTCTCAGATGGGGGATCGTTTTCACCTGACTGTTGAGAGCAATCAATACCTGAAGGAGCAAGTGAACCAGTTAATGGCTCAAGCTTTTACAATGTTCGATGTGTTGGCTTTGATTGCCATGATAGTTGCCTTCCTTGGTATAACTAATACCTTGACCATGAACGTCATGGAACGCACACAAGAAATTGGTATGTTACGAAGTATAGGCATGACGCGAGGTCAAGTAGTCGGCATGATTATGGCTGAGGCAGGCCTAATGGGCATCATTGGCGGAGTCATGGGTTTAATATTTGGGCTCATCTTGACTCGTATCCTGTTATTGGCCATGTCCGCTATGTCTGGCTATGAAGTATCTTATCTAATGCCCGCCGCACGGGTGGCTCTTGGTCTGGTGATTGCTATTGCCATCGCTCAATTAGCCGCTATTTTTCCTGCAAACCGAGCAGCCCGCACAAATATATTGGAGGCGATTCACCAAGAATGAATAAGCCGGCGCGTATCTCTGACTCGTGGATAAAATAATGCAGGAAAGGCTAAGAAAAGCTCAGCACGGAATTCGCCATTTGCTGGAAAAAAGGATTGCTGGCTTCCACAATACCATGATCCGTTACCAGCTCATGGTAGATAATTGGCCCAGGAAGCCGTTGTAAAAACCGGCGCGTCCGGACCGGCTTAACAGCCTCATCCTGTGTCCCCTGAACGACCAAGGTGGGCGTATAGATCTGGTTAGCGACTCGCTCGGCAGCTCGTCCAACACCAAGTACTTGGTCTACAAAGTGTGCAGGCACCGTTATCTGGCGCACAGCTTCTTGTACTTCAGGATCATTTAGATCGAGCTCGGGTATCAGTCCTCCAAAGAATTCTCCAATACGGGCATCCGATAAGTTAGCCCTCTGAAAGGGTTTTAAACTTGGAAAAAGATGTTTGGCAATCTGCCATGTACTATGCTGAATCATATTGCCAATACGTAAGAAGGGGGCCAATAGGATAAGCTTATCTGGAGAGGTATCGGCGGCTACATTTAGAGCAACGGCGGCGCCCATCGAGTAGCCGATGAGCAGGACTGGGTGATGACTTGCCTTTAGCGCAACAAGGGCTGATCGGACGACTTCAAGCCATTCTTGGTAACGACGCTCGAACAGAGTATCAAGTTGTTGGCCAAATCCAGGCAGGAGTAAACCCTGTACTGTCCAACCGGCCTGGTGAAGTACGTTTGCCAGCGGCCGCATCTCGGCCGGAGTCCCCATGAAACCATGAATCAAGAGGGCGGCTTTTCGACCGCCCTCCCAAAAAAATGGCTGGTGCTCGTCGCCAGCAAATAAATTTAAAGACGCGATATTGAGGTCGGACACATCCTCACCTACTGCAGGCCACG
>JAHEJP010000210.1 GCA_024638855.1 Chloroflexota bacterium | reverse complement strand
CGACGGTTGCTTGGACATCCAGTAAATCTTCGGCCTGCAAAATGAAGCCGCGCATGGCATTGTCTGAAATCCGCCGGACATCTCTCGCCCCACCGATGGTGATATCAGATCGTGTATCGAATAGCAGGCGGGCTTCCCCCGTCTCAATCTGCCAGCGAGTGGCTTGAGAGAGATCAGTAGTAGGTGTTACATGACGAGCGAGTTTTTCGCCTGCACTGAAGCTCGTGTGCTGGGCCAGATTTTCAAGAATCTTATTGAATTCCAGAGTAAGACGAGATTTTTTGTCCATATTAACAATTGGTAGAATACATGCTATCTGGGTTGATATTTTCCCTAAGTATCCAGAATGATTGTAAACAGGGCTGTTATTTAGGCAACAGCTGGTACTGATTGGACAAAAACGGATCACTATCATTTTGAACTATGATCAACTTGTGTAAAATAAAATAGTCATTCATCTACACCCTGCAACTTGAGGTGAATTGGTGGAAGTGAAGTCGGCGGTGGATTTGGGAGTATTGGCCGTAGAACTGTCAGACGTTACGAAGGCGTTTGGTGAAGTCATCGCGGTTGAAGAAGTATCCCTATCCATCAAGGATGGGGAGTTTTTCTCCTTGCTTGGACCGAGTGGATGCGGAAAGACAACGACGCTGCGGATGATCGCCGGATTTGAAGATCCAACCCTAGGTGAAATATTCATAAGAGGCCAGGAGATGGCAGGGATTCCGGCCTACAAGCGGCCTGTTAACACTGTATTCCAAAGCTATGCCCTTTTCCCTCATATGACGGTTAACCAGAACGTCGCCTTTGGCCTTGAGATGAAGAAGGTGAGCAAGCCGGAAACGGAACAGCGGGTACAGGAAATACTAAGTCTAGTTCAGTTGCATGGGATGGGCGAGCGGAAGCCTAAGCAGCTCTCAGGTGGTCAGCAGCAACGGGTCGCATTGGCTCGAGCGTTGGTAAACAAGCCGGAAGTACTTTTATTAGATGAACCATTGGGGGCGCTAGACCTAAAATTGCGAAAAGCGATGCAGCTTGAATTGAAACAGATTCAGCATGAAGTTGGTATCACATTTATTTACGTCACCCACGATCAAGAAGAAGCGTTGACGATGTCGGATCGGATTGCCGTCATGAGTGATGGGGCGGTTCAACAAATCGGTGAACCACGCGAAATATACGAACATCCTACCAATCGTTTTGTCGCTGATTTTATCGGGGAGACAAATTTCTTAACTGCTACCGTATCTGAGGTAGCTCAATTGACGACGATCCGTTTCGACGATATCACGGCGGTGGGGACGAGCGATGGCAGAGTTCTTCAGGTAGGACAGAAAGTGATTTTAGCCATCCGTCCAGAGAAGATAAACCTTTACCCTAAAGGTGAAGTCGACGTTTCGAAGTCGGGGCTCGATCAAGAAGAAATGGCTCAACTATTTCGCGGTGATATTCCTAATGGAACCGTTAATATGAGAGAGTTTCTATTGAAAGAAAAGAACAATGTTATCCTGGAAGGGTGCGTTGATGAAGCTATATTTATTGGGACAGATACCCGTTATCTGGTTTCTTTGAGTAAGAATTCTAAAGTAGTTGTACGTATGCAGAATTATAGTTCGCGGTACGATATGACCTTTAGCGTAGGTGATCCTGTGTATGTTCACTGGGCGGCCGAAAACGCCCCGATTTTAACCGAGTAGAAAGGAGATATAATTGGCGACAGTGGCAGGTCAGCGGGAAGATATCCTAGCTGGTCTGAATCCCATGTTGAGATTGGCAGCCTATCTGTCGATTGGGAGCGCCGTCCTGTGGTCTTTCCTGTTCTTTCGATGGATCACCTTCGGTCAAATCGATTGGGAGCCGTTTCCATTTGAACTTGCCTTAACCCAATGGTCGCCAATAGTTGCTTACATTACCTATGGCGTTTTGCTTGGCGTCGATTTAATAGTCGGGTTGGGTTTGCTGCGAGGGATGCCTTTCGCTCGTTACCTTGGGATCGCACGTTCAATAGTAGTGTTCACACTTGGCTTATTGTTCTATTTTCTGACGAAGGAATTTTCTGGGGCGGCTATTGTGGTTACCGTATCAGGATTATTGTTGGTATTGCTGCTCAGAAATGCGGCTGCCTCTCTAGCCTTTCCGTCGGCGTTCTATTTGTTGGTATTCTTTGTCGTTCCTATTTTTATCGTCTTGGTCGTGAGCCTTGGTGATCGTTCTCGTCTGGGAACTGTTACTTATCCACCATTAGATTTTGGCAATCTTGCTGTTTATGTTGATGACTATGTTCGCTTTTTCAGCCGGATAGGCGGTGAGTTTATTTATCTGCGCATTTTCTTTCGCTCCGTCCTGATCGCCTTGGCTAATACCGTCTTATGCCTCGCGATGGGCTACCCTTTTGCCTTTTGGATCGCCCGACAACCGGTAAGGTACCGGAACACGTGGATCTTCCTGGTCATGATTCCTTTCTGGACCAACTTTCTGGTGCGAACATACGCCTGGATGCTGATATTGAGAGATTCGGGTCTCATCAATAATTTTTGGACGATTACATTTCATGAACAGGTTGCCATGCTAGCCGATCAGAGCCAGATATTCACTTGGTTAGCCAGCATATCTGATAGCAAACTCCCGCTCCTTTTTAACCAACCTGCCGTCTTACTTGGCCTGTTTTATGGTTACTTGCCTTTCATGATACTTCCGTTGTATGCAAATCTCGAAAGACTAGACTGGTCGCTACTAGAGGCAGCGGCCGATTTAGGAGCCGGTCGGTTAAAGAGTGTTACCCGAGTCTTGATACCTTTGACGATGCCGGGCATTGCGGCCGGTTCCATCATTGTCTTCATACCTTCATTGGGCGCATACGTTACGCCCGATCTAATGGGAGGGGCCAAGGTTTCTCTGATAGGAAACTTGCTGCAGCAACAATTTATGACTGTCCGTGATTGGCCGTTTGGATCGGCGATTGGCTTTATATTGATGGCCATCATGTTGGCGGCCATCATCTTGTATTTTCGTATCACAGTGAAAAACGAGGCTCAAACAGGGTAAATGAAGATAGCATGACTACCGTGACCACTTCAGAGATGCCTGCTATTCCGCTCGCTGAGCAGATCGCCCAAAAAAAGGTACACCGTTCCCTGAGTAGCCGCGTGCTAAGTTGGTATGCAGTAGCGATCTTTCTGTTTCTGTATATTCCGATTTTCATTCTCATAATCTATTCTTTCAACTCAAATAAAGTTGTTGGAGTTTGGGAAGGGTTTAGCCTTCAATGGTATGAAGTATTATTTACCGATAAGGCAATTGCGTCTGCATTCCAGAACAGCATTTGGGTGGCTACTTGGTCCACAATCCTGAGCACCATCCTAGGCACAATGGCGGCATTGGTCCTGGAACGCTATCGTTTCCGGGGCAAGCTAACTTATGATGCGGTCTTGTATTTGCCGGTCATTATTCCCGATATTGTCATGGCTTTATCGACCCTTCTGTTTTTCGTAATGGTTGGTATCGCCTTAAGTCGTTATACGATCCTAATCGCTCACATTGCCTTTAACATCTCTTTTGTCGCCATTGTCGTACGGGCAAGGCTGGCAAATATGGATAACAGCTTAGAAGAGGCCGCAGCAGATCTGGGAGCCGGTGAATGGACGACATTCCGACGCGTGACGCTACCCTTGATTATGCCGGCTGTGATCGCTGGCGCCTTATTGGCTTTCACACTATCTCTGGATGATTTTGTTATCACTTTCTTTGTTTCTGGCCCTGGTTCAACGACGCTACCGGTTCGTGTCTATTCAATGATTAAGTTTGGTGTCACGCCGGAAGTGAACGCTATATCCACACTTATGCTGGTTGGCTCAACCATATTGGTTGTAATTTCGTTGGTTCTTCAACGCCGATGACCCTACTAACAACTTTGCAAATCTAGTGATAGTAGTCATCGATATGTTGACTTGCTAATCTGTGGCGACACAGTTAAAAGGAGAAGAGGAAATGAGAAAGAATGTGTTTTGGCTATTCGTCATATTTCTTGTCATAGCCATCAGTGCATGTGGTGGTGGCCCAGCTGGAGGACCGGAAACGGAAGGCGAGGAAGCTGCTCCTGCCGAAGAAGCGGCCGACTCGAACGCTGAAGTTGAGAGCGAGGTCGAAGACGCTGAGGTAGTGCCTTCTGAGCCTGAACTTGCAGCAGAACTCAGCGTTTACAACTGGGATGATTATATCGATGAAGAATTGTTGACCGCTTATGAAGAGGAATATGGCGTGGAGATCATCTATGACACCTTCGCCTCCAATGAAGATTTGTTGGCCAAGTTGCAGGCAGGTGCTACCGGTTACGATGTTATATTCCCATCGGATTATATGGTCTCTCAAATGATTGAATTGGGATTGTTGGCCGAGATTGATGCCGCGCAGCTTGAGAATTGGGGGAACATTTCTGACGAATTCAAAGATGCGCCTTTTGATCCAGGTAACCAACATTGCGTCCCCTATCAGTGGGGAACAACGGGCATTGGTTATCGGGCTGGACACCCATTCTTTGATGAGAATCCGCCAGACAGTTGGGCATACCTATTTGAGCCGGAGATACTTGAACAATATGCCGATGAGGGCATAAACGTGCTGAACGATCAAAGGGAATTAATCGGGGCAGCCTTGCTTTACCTTGGATATGGCGTCAATGACACCGATCGAGCGCACCTTGAGGAAGCCCGAGACCTGATTTTGACAGCCAAACCTTACTGGAAAACATTCAATAGTGAAGACTATGATGATACGCTACTAGTTCCTGATGAGGTGGTGTTGTCTCAAGGGTGGAGTGGCGACGTGGCCACTGCATACTGGAATACCTATGAGGACGATACCGAGGACGGCAATTGGTATTATGCCATCCCGAGCGAGGGAGCGGTCAAATGGTTGGACAATATCTGCATTGTCACCTCAAGTGAACGTTACGATACAGCCCTGCATTTTGTCAATTTCCTGCTAGGTGCAGAAAATGGCGCAGCTATCACGAACTACACGTATTATGCGAGTCCGAATGAAGCTGCCAAGGAGTTTATATATCCAGAGATCTTGGAGGACGATAGTATTTACCCATCCGAAGAAGTGCGTGATGGGTTACAGTGGCTAGAAGAAGTCGGTGACGCAATATTCGATTATGATGAGATGTGGACGGCAATCAAGGGGTAGCCAATCGTCCTTAACTTGACCAGAATGGGTTCAGCCTTAAAGATTTGGACCTGCAATAGTTTTTCGCAGGAGCGATAGCCCCGGTCAGCAATGGCCGGGGTATTTTTACGCCGTTTGGATGCCGCACCCTTTTTGGTTAGAATCGCATATTGTTTACTGAAATAGATTACAATCATTGTAAGTGCAATTGCACTAATCCTTATGGAATGAGATACAAACACACGAATGCAATTGCCTAGAAGTAAACCGCTGCTGACAAAATTCATTCCCAAAGAAATAATGGCAGTTTACTTACAGATATCAGATAAGGTCACTCAGTGAGATTCTATTGTCTAGTGACCAGATAGCCTCGGAGAGCAGGCGAGAAAAGATGACAACGGGCTCAGCTATCCGCCTTACAGACGTAAGCAAACGCTTCAAACTCAATACTGAGCAGGCTGATTCAGTGCTGGACACGATTATCTCGTCTTTTTCACGTACACGATCAGCGAAGCATGCTGAACGAGACTTATGGGCTGTTCAGAAGACTTCATTTGACATAATGCCCGGGGAATGTGTTGGCTTTGTCGGCCGAAATGGTAGTGGCAAGAGCACAATGTTGAAACTCATCTCAGGCATTATTCGGCCGACCACTGGCATCATAGAGATTACGGGCCGGCTAAGTGCTCTCTTGGAATTGGGCGCCGGTTTTCACCCTGATCTGACCGGCCGTGAAAATATTTCGCTCAATGCTTCTATCCTTGGCTTGAGCAATGCCGAGGTGGCCGAGATATATGATGAGATTGTTGAATTCTCCGAGCTTGGTGAATTCCTCGATATGCCAGTCAAACATTATTCTTCGGGAATGTACATGCGCCTGGGTTTCAGCGTGGCCGTGCATGTCCAACCAGATGTCTTACTCATTGACGAAATATTGGCCGTCGGCGACCAGTCGTTCCAAGAAAAATGTATTGAACGGCTCCACCAATTACGAGATGAAGGGCGAACAGTCCTATTCGTCAGCCACAATCTTGAAACGGTTCGCTCCCTTTGTTCCCGAATTCTGTGGGTTGATAAGGGGAATGTGGTAGCAGATGGTCCGGCGGATGACTTATTGCAGGAATACCTGGAAAGTTATAGCAAGCAAGATTTGGCGGATGGCGAAGCATTTATTTTACCTAGTAGATGGGGTTCGGGTGAAGTCGAGATTATGAATCTACGTCTATTGAATGCTGCTGGTCAGGAATATAGCGAATTCGTTACAGGCGAAGCCGTCACCATTGAGTTGGCCTACAGGGCTAATGAGCCGGTAGAAAAGCCCAAATTCGTCTTGTCGATATTTCGTGACGGTTTAGAAACGACAGATGAGCCTGAAAGCCAGTTAATGAGTTCCCAGTCAGGAGAATTGGCCGGATCAGGTGTTGTTCGTTGCCTCATCGACAGCCTGCCGTTTCCCCCGGCTCTCTACCATATTTCAGCCGGCGTTTATGCAGGAGATTCGAAGACCACCTTCGACTATCATGAAAGAATCAAGAAACTATGGGTTGTGGCTGATCCTGAACGAAAAGGCAAAGGCTACCTAGAAATTCCCGCTAAATGGGAATCAGGGCAGAACGAATCAACGACCTTGGGTGCACCCTCAGTAATTGATAGATAGTTAGTGGACGTGGATTGAGGTCAGACTTCATATGATAAACGATGGCGCGTTTTTCTACCCTGGCTCAAGAGGTACTCATGAGAGAAGGCATGAATCCAACCAATAAATCAAAAATAGTGTTTGGCCTCTTAGGGTTCATAATAACTGCTATAACAATTAGCCTTTTAGTTGCTTACAGCACGAGCACATCTAATGCAAGCGTTCTGATTCAATCCGAAAATAGCCCTTATCAATCTAGAATTGAAGCAGCCCCGTCGATTGACTATAGTCATGGCCTTGACTGCCGGGTTGGTCTTGCCACCAACGAAACGCCTCAGATTGAATGGGTAGACGATTTAGATGCCGGCTGGTTCGTGATTTTTGGGTCTCTTTCTGATAGTGCTGAGAATGGCGCTGAGCCAGTACCAGTTCTAACCGTAAAACAAGATAAGCTCGGCAGCCAATACCTTGATACCTATACATTTTCAATACCTTTGACGGATACAGGATTGGGAGCGTGGATCGATGCCAATCCAGGTTTGTTATGGGTAATCGGTAATGAACCCGATCGAGGACCTGATCCTGGTTCGCTCATTCGTAAACAGGATGACACCTTCCCCGATGTCTATGCTCGAGCTTTCCACGAAGCCTATACATTTATTAAGGAGCGCGATCCGAGAGCAAAAGTGGCCAATGCAGGCCTAGTAGGCGCAACGCCGGGTCGTCTCCAATACCTGGATATGGTCTGGCAGGCCTATCTTGATGAATTCGACGAACCCATGCCAGTTGATATCTGGAATATGCATCTATACATCCTGCCTGAGGTAAATCCCTCCGGAATGCCTAATGGAATTGCCAACGTCGCCTTGGGCACGGATCCTTCGCTTGGTAAAATGGAAAGCTATCCTCCCAAGCCGCAAAATCTATGTTCACTAGACAATATCTACTGCTTTGCCGAGCATGACGACTTGACTGTTTTTACAGAACAGGTGATAGCTATGCGCCAGTGGATGCGCGATCATGGTCAACGTCATAAACCCCTCATTTTAAGTGAATTTTCGATTCTCTATCCCTATCAAGAGGATCCTGGATCGTGTTATATACAAGATGAGTTCGGCAATTGTTTTACACCAGGTCGCGTTGTCAATCACATGCAAAATACCATTAATTACATGGAATCGGCCGTGAATCCCACTTTGGGAAATCCACTGGATAGAAACCGACTCATCCAACAATGGGCCTGGTTTAGTGTCAGCAATGATCCAGAAGTTGGAAATGTCAGTGATCTCGTCGTAAAGAACGAAGCAGGATTGTATACTGGGCTATCAGAGGTAGGCATCGCGTATCAATCGATAGCGCAGGCTCGTACTACACATGTAAACCTCTTGTTTGATTCGGTCAGTTACCTCTTAGCTAATACCAACCCCAGTGGCACGGCCAATGTCGATCTCTGGGTTATGGTTGGCAATAATGGCAATACGGCCGTTTTGGAAGAGTTTACTGTCACGTTTTATTCGGATGCCGCTTTGACCCAGATAATCGGCGCAGATACGGTTACAGTGTCCGGTGTTGGCGAGCCAAGTGTAAGCGGATGCGCCCGAGAAATGGTGCAAGCGACTACTTTGTGGAGCGACTTGAGCCCTGGCACCCATTATTATTGGGTTGAGATAGATAGTGGGGGGATAATTACAGAAGATCCCGTGGCAGGCGCCGGAAAGTCAGACAATGTCGCCAGTGGCTTCGTTATCGTCAATCCAGAAAGCTCATTAGTACCGCTTCTTTATTTTGACAGCGGATGATCTCAAGCCCGAAAAATAACCCAAATATTCGTCGCTAAAATCAAAAGAAGTCCAGAAACAAGAGCGACTCGCAACCACCTTTTTGAAGCCTTTATGCGGTGGATTAGGGCTCGACCCACGAAGATTACGGCAACTAGAAATAGGATCGTGGCGATAAGTGTAGTAATCTGCATCGTCGGCCAGGAGTTGCTTAATACGTGATCTAATGGGGAGAGCTTAAGGATGAAGAAATCGGCTGGTGCTTGGAACAAGTCCCCCATATGTCTTAGTAGTTGCCAGCCAAACACCGCGTATGTTTGATCCACCCATTCAAATGAAGGATACATGGCCACGACACGCCCCCCGATTTGCTCTTCGATTCCATATTGAAGCAGTATCCATTGGTGCAGAATTAGGACAAGACCGGAGATAACCGCGAATGGTTTGCGCAAGCGATCCGGTATGCTCTGGATCAGGCTGGCATAGCCGAGCACGAAGAGAATCACTTGTTCAGAGAATCTGCGTGGCCCATAGCCACCACCACCAAACCAGTCACGCGTACTGCTGTTAACATATATAACCAAAATAAGTACGATGAAGAGGGGCACAACCAGCCGGGGTTTGCGTCGGCCGAGTAAAAAAAGACCGATGACTGAAAGCAAAAATATGGGCATCCACGGCAATATCCCTCGGAAAGTCGAAAAGAGCAGGGGCAAAAGCAGCGGGCTGCGCCAATCCATGTACAGTGGTCCATATGGTATGGTTATCCAGTCGCCAAATAGTGTGAAC
>JAHEJP010000559.1 GCA_024638855.1 Chloroflexota bacterium | reverse complement strand
ATGGCCGGTGATGGGGGGGAGCGCCTGCCAGGTTGATACTTCCCACAGGCTGACATCATCATCCCAACCGGCTATTGCCAGGTGTTTCCCATCTGGGCTGAATGATAGACCAGCAGCGAGATCATCATGGGGCAGGGAAACGACCTCATCACCAGAACGAGCATCCCAAATCTTTACGATTCCAGCCCAGCTTGAAGCCGCCACTAACGTTCCATCAGGGCTTAATCCAACGCTTAAAAGCCCTACATCTCCAGCCGGCAGAACGCGTAGGGACTCGCCGGTTTCCACATCCCAAATCCTAACGTTGTCATCTGCGCCGGTTGATAAAAGTTGGCCGCCATCAGGACTAAAAGAAAGCTGATCAACTTCACCAGTATGGCCCACAAGCGTACTCAGATTCTGGCCAGTCGCTGCATCCCAGAGATAGATTTCGTTGGCGCTGGCGGTGGCCAGAGTTCCGTCCGGGCTGAAGGCAACAGGGCCCAGACCAGGCAGCGACATCTGTTTGCGCGAGGCTTGAACGGCTAAATGGAGAGCGTCCTCAACCTCGGGTAAGAGCGTCTGGTTTTCCCGGTAGGTCAGTTCGGCCGCTTCCAGGGCCAGCAAAATGCTACGTTCTGGATCGACTTCCAGGTTCCTCAAGGCGGCAGACCCCAATTCCCGGGCAGTGGCGATGCGGGCTTGTTCTTCGGCGATGGCTTGCTGGGTTGCCCGAGCCCGAGCTTCACCGGCCGCCAGCGCTTCTTGCGTGGATCGGGCGATCACCTCGGCTTCGGCGACCGCTTCGTTCTGCCGCGCCTGCCGGCTTTGATTGAAGGCGAACAAGCTAAGGGCGATAGCGATGATGACGGCCACGATCAGGATGGCAACGAAGGCCCTTAATCGATTAACCGCCCGCTTTTCCAGGGCAGCTTCATTGGCCAACCGGGCATCTTCGGCCTCTTGTTTGGTCTTCCTATCGGCCATGCTGGCCTCAAGAAAAGTCTTCTCTTCCGGATTCAGGGCCAGGCGGCTTTCAAAAGCCCATGTCTCAAAGAGATCCAGGCGCGAACCATGGAGCAGAAAATCGTCGTCCTGGTCTGCATTCAGCCATTCAACGGCCGCTAACCGTAGCCGTCGATACAGCGCCAGGTCTTCGCCGGCTTCGTCGATCCAATGTCGCAGCCGCCGCCATTCTCGAAGCAAGGCTTCATGGGCCACTTCTACAGTGGGCGCGCGCGTAGACGTATCCCTATCAAAGGTCAACAGGCGGGCGGTGCCATAGGCGTCGACGATGTCGTCGATGGGCGTGCCGTCGATGGTCAATAGTGATGGGGAAAGGGCCCTTAGCTCAGAACGTTGGACACGTCGCCGGGTCGCCTCACCAGCTTCACTCAACGCCACCAGGCGTAAAAAGAGCTGGCGAGATGCCTCCTGACCACTTTCGTCCAAATCTCCATATATTTCCTCGGCCCGGCGAGCAAGCGCTCCGGTCACACCGCCGATAGCCCGATAGGTTTGAAGGCTGAGCTGGTTATCCTGACGCTGTTCGAATAACTCGGTCAAGGCGTATTGCAAAAGGGGCAAGGTGCCAGGCTGGTCGGAAACATCGATCACGATTTGTGCCACCAGGCCTGGTTCGATCGATAAGCCTAAACGCTCGGCCGGGCCGGCGATTGCCAGTTCCTGTTCTTTCGGGGAAAGGGGTAAGACAACTTCCGAATACCGGCGGATGAGTTCGCCAAAGCCAGCGTATTGCAGCGGCCGATCATAATAGTCGGCCCTGAGGCTGATGATCAGGCGTAGGGGGCTGTTTTCTTCGGTCACGGCCGCGCAAAGGCCGTTCAGGAAAATCTCGCGCTCTTCTTCATCTTTGACAAGCGTAAATAATTCCTCGAATTGATCGACGACGAGATAAAGCATGCTTTCATTATCGGGCAAGGCCCGGCGCACGGCCCGCAGCAAACCGCGCTCGTCTTCCTCCATTTGGCCGAGCAAGCTTTCGGGGGGATTAATGGCGATTCGCAGCAAGGCCGCTTCCAACTCTTCCAGGGGGTGGCTACCAGGCGTCATCTCCACGATGAACCAATCTCGTGAGCCTCTCAAGGCGCCCTGGCGCAAGGCAGGTACCAGTCCGGCCCTGACCAAACTAGATTTACCGCTGCCGCTAGGGCCAATCACGGCCAAAAAATGACTACTTTCTGATTGGGCCAACAAGTGCTCTACCAGCGTCTCCCGGCCGAAGAAGTCGGCCGCATCGGCCTCTTTGAAAGGCCGCAGACCCTTGTAAGGATTCCGGATCTCATCACCAACCCTTGGCTCCAGTAGGGGTTGGTGATCTGCCAACAAGGCCTGGCGAAAAGCCATGGCCAGGGAATGGGCATTGGCATAACGCCCGCCCGGATCCTTGGCCGTCGCTTTCTGGATCACCCCATCGACGGCCTCGGGCAGTTCGGGGCGAAGAGCCTGGACTGAAGGAAGCGGTTCGGTCAAATGTTTATTGAGCAGCGCCTGGCCGTGACAACCGGGGAAAGGGTGTTGGGCGATCAACAGTTCGTACAACAC
>JAHEJP010000558.1 GCA_024638855.1 Chloroflexota bacterium | reverse complement strand
ATTCATCTTGCTACCTGGGCGAGTGTACGCTACCGCCTTCCCGTCGATGCCATCCTCATCATTTTTGCCGCATATGGCCTTAACACATTATTACAGAAGATACCGGTTGTTCAGAGAATTGTCAGCACTGCCCCGAAATCTGAGTTCGAACTGGATGAATAATACCCACACTTTTCATCAAGATACTAACATTTGATGCGCATCTTGTTTCTAACAAACTATTATCCACCGCAGGAGATTGGCGGTTATGAGCAATTGTGCCGAGATGTTGCTTTAAATCTCTCTAGAATGGGATATGAAGTGATGGTACTCACAAGCGAAAGTCGTCAAAGAGAGAAGGCGTATCAAGATAAGATCAATATATTTCGTTTGTTGAAATTGCGACCTAGGTACAGCCGCTATTACAGTCCAGCCATCGAGTTTTTTTTGACCCGGCGAAAAGATGAAAGATTTAACCTTAATGTTCTCCGGAAATTGTTGGTCGATCTAAAGCCAGATGTGGTGTTTATTTGGAATTTACAAATGCTCCCCAGAGAAATGGCAATAATCTGTGAGCAGAATCCAAATGTGGCCGTGGCTTATTGGCTGGCCGGATATTCACCGGCTGAACCAGATGAGTATTGGCGGTATTGGCATCAGGAAGCAATCAACAACTTGCGCGCAGCCCTTAAGAGACCTTTCCGGCGTCTGGCCATCCAGATGATGGCGGCCGAGGGTAAACCAGCACGTCCTCGCCTGGAACATGCTGCTGTTGTCAGTCAGTACATGCTCGATATTGGTCGAGCCGATGAAACTTTACCCAGTGGAACGCAGGTCATCTACAACGGTGTCGAACTGAAAGAATTTTACAGACCGGTTGAGTCTCGGCGTGGGAAGCAGTTGCGAATTTTACAAGCTGGTCGTATAAGCTCAGATAAGGGTGTACATACCTCCATAGAAGCTATTGCCTACTTGGCAAAGAAAAAACCACGTCGAAACTTTTCTTTACTTATCGCCGGTAGTGGCCCAATGAAATACGAACGGTCTTTATTACAATTAGTTCATAAAAATCAAATTGAGGATCGTGTCACCTTTCAAAAATGGGTTCCTCGGGAAAACATGCCTGATTTGCTGGCAAAAAGTGATGTATTGCTATTACCTACGCCGTATCATGAAGCATTTTCAAGGGTTGTCCTTGAGGCGATGACCAGCGGATCGCTTGTAATTGGCACCAATACGGGTGGCACTGGGGAACTATTGCGTGATGAGGTTAATAGCTTGGTATTTCCGGCCGAGAACAGTACAGCGCTCGGAGAACAAATAATGCGCGTCTTGGATGATGACGAACTGCGGTGTCAACTAGCGAAACGCGGTCAAGAACTAGTAATCAACGAATTCAGTCTAGAGGTTATGATTAAGAAACTTGAAGAGCTATTGATGGCTGCCCATGTGGATCATTCGAACCGCATCTTGGAATCTAGATTTAACTCCGGATCTCATTAGTATGAAGTTGCAGGAAGAAAGATCTTCAAAAAAGTCAAGATTCCCTCTGCAAGTCCGGCAATCAATACCTGTTAGTTTCAGGCAAGCTTTGAACGATATTTACTACGATTGGGTTGATACGCGTGATTTCTTGGCAGAGATAGTGAGCCTGGTTCCTTCTCACAACATGCGGATATTTGTCTATCGATATATTCTCGGCATCAAATTGGGGACTTTGACAACTGTCCATCGTGGCTGTCGATTCTACTTTCCTTCAGGAGTTGCTATTGGTAATAATTGTGTCATCAATCGTGATGTGTTGCTTGACGGCCGGTCTGGGCTAACAATTCATGACAATGTTAGCGTTTCCGAAGGGAGTGCGATCTTCACACTAGACCACGATCCAAATAGCCCAACCTTCGAGAATCGAGGGTCGCCGGTAGTAATCAACAATCAGGTATATATCGGCTCGAGGGCTGTGATTTTACCAGGCGTCACAGTTGGCGAGGGTGCCGTGATAGGTGCTGGAGCCGTCGTGCCCCATGATGTGGAGCCCTATCATATAGTAGCTGGAGCACCTGCACGGACGATCGGCCATCGCAATCGTAATCTCACCTATAAACTGAATTATCGCAAGTTTCTTGGCTAGCTAGTTTCCATTGCAAAACTGCATAATTAATGGCCTCATTGTAGGTTTGGTAAGCTGACAAGCAAAACCAAATCATAAGAGGCTCGCTCCAATGCTAATCGACAAATATAAAGCAGAAAACATTCTCGAACGATTTCCTGGCCTAATCATCAAGATGAGCCCATACTCGCCGCGATTGACAAAGTGTTGGACGACGACGAGTTATTCTGCATGATTCGTAACGCCCTAGCCCAACGCTATCTAAAAACCTTGACCGCTGATCGGAAGTCGACACCAGTAGAAGTCATTTTGCGTATGTTGACCATCAAACACCTGTACAGCTTGAGCTATGAACAGACCGAACTGCAGGTGGCTGACAACCTGGTTCTGCACCAGTTCTGCCGGGCCTACTTACAGGTCCCGCCTGACCATAGCACACTGTGCTGCTGGGCAAAC
>JAHEJP010000209.1 GCA_024638855.1 Chloroflexota bacterium | reverse complement strand
GAGCGGTCGTGCCGGCCGAACTGGCTAAATCAGCTCGAATGGCGTCGGCAGGAACTGTTACAAGGGCTGGCGGAGGGATCTGTGCTGCTGTAGGCAACTGATCAATCCCGTTCGAAGCAGTATTGGTAGGGGGGACAACTGAATTTGACTTGGTATCGCCTTGCGGCACTGCCGTCGCGTTTAAATTCAAACCGCAACCAGACAGAATCAACGCGAGAAGCAAAATCAGGAGGAAAGCGCAGGTTATGTAGCCTCTTTTCATTTTCGCCAGGAAACGTGGTCGCTTTAATCCAAAAAATTCACCAGCGACCGATCATGTTCATTTTACCACTAACAGGCCGTTTGATGGTACTCACGTGAGGTGTAATGCCAGTGAGGATCGAAGACCCGCGCAAAAAAAAATCAGGGGTCATTAGGCCGGGTTGTCGAGACCTGGTGCAGTACCTTGCCCATTCTTCCTCCGGTAAGCGAGCCAAACGGTGAGTGAGCTAATTATCAAGACAGTTGTAACGGCCAGCCCGCCTTCCGGACCAAATGGACCTCCCGTCAACCAATCTGGTCCGGCTTCGGACAGATCAAAGATGACGGCCGGGCCGACCTCAGAACCGCTTACCTCAAAACCAAATAAGTTACCCTGAGCCCAGTTCCAAATTGAATGTATGGCAAATATCCCCCACAAGCCACCCTCAAACAAGGCAAAAAGCGCGGCGAAAACGCCGAACAGGAAGAGATTGAGCAGGGCAATTGGACTGATGTTGGCGTTTAGCAGGTGCAAGATCATGAACAGTATACTGGAGACAAGAATTCCAGCGATAGCGCCAAAGCGAACACCAAATACGGGTAATACGAGACCTCTAGTCAACAACTCCTCGGCCGCGCCCTGAACCATCCAGCCGCCAAAGACGATGATGGCGCTGCCGATGGCCAATGCACTTAAGCCACTCGTACCACCAGTATCCCTTTTCAAGGCTCCGAATAATGCCAGGATGGCGATTGCCGCCGTAAACATGAGTAGGCCTACCAAAAGGCCACGCAGATATTTAGCCAGCCAGCGAGGCCATTCCAACCCCGTTGTCCAAGGCGGTCGCTGTTCAAAGAGCCACAACCACAGCCAGACTAATGGAAAGAGTGGGGCGAAAACGATAACCAAAAGCAGCGGGTTTGAACTAGAACCCAATAATGAAGCTTGAAGCGTTTCAGAATCCTGAGTCAGTAGCAAGATAGGCAATAATGGTAAAAGACATATCCCGGCAAGGATAGGCGTTATGATCCCATAAATAGCGACGGCAATCGGGTACAACAACCGATCGACGATACGACGGGCACTATCAGAGGTCGATTTCGGTAGCCTTAACTGGCCTTTACGAGCAAGTTGGAAGAGGTGATTATTCGCTGACAATAAGTTTTTCGATGACATCGGGAAATCATACGAAAAGCTTTCCACAGGAGCAAGTTTCTGTTCCTGTGCATCCTGCTTGAATTATCGATTGCGGCCATATTGCTCGTGACTGGAGACCCAGTCTGAAGAAGAGATAGCTGCCCCCAGGGAAAGTTCACCTGCCAGAACGACACCGGCAACAATTTCAGCCAGCTTGTTCACTCGACCTGTCCCGTAACAACCTAGCAGCTCTAAACATTCTCTTTGAGTTGCCAGTCCTGTCCCGCCGCCGTAGGTAGCGACGATGAGGGAAGGGATGGTGATCGAAAGGTATAGATCCCCTTCGGCGGTTATTTCTGAATAAAATATAGCGGCCGATGATTCCGATACATTGGCTACATCCTGACCGGTTGCGATGAACATGGCCGTAATGCCGTTGGCCGAGTGTGCGCCATTATTGTTGGCTCCAGACAAGATCGTCCCGATGTTGGAAATCGTACTGTGATAAAAGAGGCTTTCTGGCTCGACGCGCAAATGCTGGATCAGGACATCTCGTTTGGCAACCGCTTCGGCGATGACTCTCTTACCTCGGGTGCGCATGATATTAACTTGAGATGCTTTCTTGTCTGTGGCCAGGTTAGATTCCAAAAAAAAATGCTTAATCCCTGGATAGGTGTCTAAGATCCAGCTGCAAGCGGCAAAGGTAGCTCGTCCTACCATATTCTGCCCGGCGGCATCACCCGTCGTGTAATTAAACCGCAAATAGGCGAACTTGCTGGCCAAATATGCTTCTACATATTCCATCTTGGCGATTCGAGAAGTTGCTTCTGCTTCCTCGCGAATTCTATCTTGATTTTCATCCACCCATTTCACAAAATCTCGAGCACCACGCGCATCATCAAAGACGAAGACAGGCGCCCGTTGCATGGCGTCCTCGACGACGCTACACGTGACCCCGCCACTGACATTTACGGCTTTTATTCCCCGGTTATAAGAGGCTACTAATGTTCCCTCCGTTGTGGCCATAGGAATGATAAATTCTCCCTGAGCGTGCTCGCCGTTGATCATAATAGGGCCGGCAAAGCCAATAGGTATTTGGGCCACACCGGTGAAGTTCTCGATATTACCTTGGGTCATTTGGGGGTCGAAAGAGTATTTGGTCACGTGTTCCAGCTTGCTGCCGGTAAATGATTCGACGAACTGTTGTCGTTTGGCGATGATATCAAGGCTGTAATCATCACTTGGACTTCGTGGAATGTGGATTCGTTCCTCGATCTTTTCGCTGATGGCGTCTTCGACCTTGAGCTTCAGTTTGCCAAATGGTTTTGTCTCGAAATGCACTTCAATTCGATGCTTACCGGCCGCCAGGGGTTCGATTTGGCAGACGATGACCAGCGTCCGGCGCAGCGGGAAATCGATTGGTTCGTCAGCCAACTCGATTGGAGATACCTGGCTTCCGTCCTCGAGAATCATAACGATCCCGTTTGCGGGCACTTGGTCATTATCGATCTTCACTTGCTGTAATCCCGTTAAAGTCGCATCGCTTAACCGGTTTTTAACCGAAAACCTGATCTGATGATCGTCATTGGTCAAACTGCCAAATGTATACAGCTGCTTCAGGACAAGGCTGGGGACTCGCAGGGCCATTTCTACCTTCCTTTGTATATTATGTTTTATTGGTCGATCGATGAATCGCTAACTCAGGATAATCGCGAATGTGACGATGTGCAAGGAAGTCGTTTGGGTGGGATTGAGGAGGCGCCCAGTTAATATATTTGCTCTCTTCCACAGCACGAAATGACGGTTAAATACACCCCTTGTCAGGGTTAACAGACGATCGGCAACCCCCTTTCATAAAGAAGAAAAGAAGTCCCGACTGGATGATCGCCGACATTCAGCCGGGACTGTTGAAAGTTGCTAGATTGTATAAAACCGTAGGACTCTAGAGTGAATCTTAACGAGCCCATTGGCATTACGAGCCTTATGGCTTTACGACGTGCAAATCACTTGCACGACGACGCTCGCTTCTCCATTGGCGCCTGTGTCATCAGCCAAGTAAGAAGCGGTATTATCGGCCTGTAAACTACTACAAGTATTATCGTCGAAAGGGCCAAAACTTCGAATGTAGTTGAAGATTTTAGGCGCTTCTGTCACCTTAACCATGCCTAGATCGCCAGCGTAGGTATCAGTAACAGCTACAACGTTATCCACGCCGTTGATATAGCCTTCCTCGAATTCCACTCTGGCCGAACCACTAAAATCAGTCGTGTTGCCGTTGTTGTTTTTCAACGTCGCTGTAGCGGTATTGATCACAGACTCGCCGCTAATTAACGACAAAGGTCCATAAGTGCAACTTAGGCTGTCCATTGCCAGAACTGTCAACGAATCACAGCTGACCGGGATTATGGTTCCATCTGACAACTTATCGGTGATCGATTCCAAAGTCGCATCCATAGGCGACGGATTGGTAACGGTGATTGTGCCTTGCAGCATCCATTCACTGTCGACGTAGGGCAAGGTTTTGTCAAATCCGACGGTCACACTGTAGGTCACGTCAGCCGTTTGCCCAGGTATTAATTGGATGGGTCCAGGATCGCTCACATCTTTATCGATAGTCCAATTGTACAGACGAGTCATGGAAGTCTGGACACTCTTGTTCACATCCAAGGCATAAACGTTGGTTTCGCAAATTGCTGTATCGGTCACAGTGGCGGCCGCGAATACACCGCTTGCAGTCACTTCATTGACGATTTTTCCGGCTTCCGAAGCCACCGTTGTGGTCATGACCGTGGTATATGTGCCTGCCGGTAGTATGTCGATTGACTCATTTAGGCCAACCAGCGAGTCAGTTATCATCACATCATGCAAATCAACGTTGCCGGTATTGTTTACCGTGATCTCGTAATCGATATCATCACCTACGAAAACTTCGGCCGTGCAGCTTTTACTCACTTCGATATCCGGCATTCCATTGCCAAAGTCAAGGTCATTAACTTCGTGATTGTGAATGTTGATATCCTCGGTGTAAGTCGCATCGCCACAGGTATCGAAGTCTGTGAAACCAGGTGCGCTTTGAACCCAATCAACAGGGCAGACTTCGCTGATGGTATATTGGCCGTCCAGCAGCCACTCGAAGCTGTAATAACCTTTGCCATCAGTCATTGTACTCTTAGTACTCTCGCCGTCGTTTAATTGAATCTCCCAATCGGCCAACGGCGGCTCAATGTCTTTGTCCCAATCTCCGTTGCCATTCACATCCAGGAACTTGTGGCCGTCCACGCGGCAATTCACAGCTAGTGGTACCGGTCCGGCCAGATCTTTCATATCGGAGTTGACTGACAGTGAAGCCCGACCTTTGGCATGAACGGTGCTCCATGTCGAACAATGTAGCTCGATGCCCAGGGCTTCCAAATTGATGGCCGCTTCGGCGAATTGGAAGGGACCGATTTCATCCCGTATATCACCTTTGGCATCATAGGATGTCCATGGTGGGCTGAAAGGCTGCTCGTTCATGGTCGCTTCGCCTACGCCCGACTCGACCATAATCGCGCCATCGGCCAGGAATCGATAATAGAAGCCACTGTTCCCATAAGCCGGACAAGGATCCGTCCCCAGTTCTACCTGGGCTGGTTCCTGTCCATTTCCTGGAGTGACCATACAAAGAGATGGCTGGGCGGGGAGATATTGCAGGATCATGATCTGAATGTCTTTCTGTAGATCTGTCGGATTACCGTGTATGGCGTATCCAACCACCAGATCACCTTCTGTACGTTCTGGCCCTCCGGAAGAGCCGTCCCATGGTACCTGGTTGAATTCAAAATCAAGGTAGAAGGTTCCTGGTTCCTTTGTTCTCTCCATGCTCATGACCAACCAGGGTGAACTTGGCTTGCCGACGTCGAGATCGTCTGGTGCAACCAGCCAGGCGCTGAGATTGGTTAGCTCGGTCTGGGGTGGACCCACGACGCCAGGGTTTACCTTCCAATTTTCTGGCTCATCGAATTTTCCGTTGGGTTTAAAGATCGTCGGATCCGTTTCGGCCTTTGAGTGCGGATCGGTTATCAGCACGGCCGGTGGATATTCCAATGTGGCCCAATCGGAATCACCGACCATGTCCCAGTCGGTATTTCCATCGATCTCAAAGCCTGTATCGACCTCTTCGTCATCAATCGGATCGCCATTCCCGCCTATAGCTTCATTCGATCCTGAGCCCAATAGAGTTTTTGCGATAAGTGGGAAGTAAGTTTGTGTCCATCCTTCTTGAGCTCCAGGAGCAGAATAACTGGCCCAGGCTTGAGCGGCTAGTGCAGCCGTCACCAGGAAAACGAAAGATAACAAGATAAGAACGTAACGTTTTTTGAACTCTCGCATAACAGCCTCCTTAACGAAAATTGTTGCACGGCGGGGTTAAATAAGTTGATCAGCTGTTCATTTATTCGGCGACTCGCGCGACCTTTGGTCAAGCTCGGTTCAAGTTGCTAACTTGGTGAAGCAGGAGCCCACTTGATCGGTTGGCTGCACAGATATAACCGAATACCCGGAAGAAGTCCTGGACCTGCCATGACTATTTCCGCGCATCATGATCGACTGATTGGGTAGAATGTCCGCCAAACACTTTTCCCTGGAAAACATTATATCATGATGCACCCTGCTAGTTCTTAAAATAAACTTAAAGATGGCTCAGAGCTTTTTTGACGTATCTAAGGACACAAGGTTCGATTTGGTCTGGATTTACTAGGGGAGTTTGTTGAGGATAATTATTCTTATCAGCTATTTTTGCCCAGAAGCGGTTTGGAGATTCCAATTGCTGGAAAACCGATGTCGCTCGTCGGAGGCCTAGAAATAGACAAGGTAACCAATCGCACCCCAAAGCACCAAACTGATCAGTGGGATGACGGTAAAGGAAGGGTGACGACCAAAATTAGTTTTATGATGGAAGATCAACCGGCCGGCAAATTGGCCCAGAAATCCGCCTAAAAGCGAAAAAATGTGCAAGGCTTTTTCGGGGATGCGGATCTTTCCAGTCTTTGCAAAAGCTTTGTCGCTTCCGAATAAGACGAAGGTTGTTAGATTTATTGCTATCAGCCAGGCCAGATACAATCCCCAATCGCTGATGATATAGATAATCAGAAATAGGCCAACAGCGAGGATTCCACCAAGTAATAAGGCGCTTTTTTGATAACTCATTGATTGGCTTTGAACCAGGCGGGGTGGTGTTCAGTCAATAGATATCAAGTCTTTTTGACCTGGAAAGCGTAACCGATATCATCCTCTCCGACGATATATTTGGGTTCCTGTGGATCTGGCTCCAGCTGCTGCCGTAAATGCCAGATATATATACGGATTTCCTCAGGACTTCCGGCCAAGCCATCTCCCCAAAGGTGTTTCAAGATCTCATTGACATTGCTCATGTGACCGGTATTTTGATAGAGATAGGACAAGACTTCATATTCGGTTGCGGTCAATTGTACAGGCAGTGATCCGGCCGTGACCTTTTTTCGCTCCAAATCTATTTGAAGATAACCATCGCGATAGGTCGATACTTCCTTGACTTCAGGCCAGGCATTAGCTCGGCGAATAACCGCCCAGGACCTAGCCTTCAAAACATCAGGCTTAAAGGGTTTGGTCACGTAATCATCGGCTCCGGCGTACAGGCAGCGAACGAGTTGGGAGTCACGGCCGACGGCTGTTAGCATAATGATGGGTACCGAGCTAAATTCGCGGATACGGCGGCATACTTCCAGGCCATCCATACTCGGCATAAGGATATCTAACAGCACCAGGTCGGGCTCGCTTTCTTGTACCGATCTCAAACCACCTTCGCCAGTGAAGGTTGAGTTCACGATTGCGCCTTGTTTTTCGAAGATCGTCGCCACCAAACGGCACATCGATGGTTCGTCGTCTACGACCAGGATCTCTCTATCTTGCCAGATCATTTTTTACAGATCCTCCAGAAGTTAGCCAAAAATTATGTCGTTTGGGCTATTTTCACAGAATGTTTCACAAACCTGTACCCGACACTATGCTCGCTAACTATGTATTTAGGCATTTTCGGATCAACTTCGATTTTTTGGCGAAGATGCCAGATATAGACGTGAACATTCTCAGCCGTACTACGGTATTGTGTACTCCATACACTATCGAGGATTTGTTCGAAAGTACATACCTTGTCCGCGTTGCGGTACAGATGTGCCAATAGTCGGAATTCTGTGGCAGTCAATTTGAGCACATTGTCTTCGATTGATATTTTGCGATTGTCTAAATCAATGCCCAAGTAGCCATCATCGTATACCGGTACAGGGTAGAGTTGAGCTTTGGTACCGGCCCGGCGCATGACGGCTAACGCTCGGGCTGTTAGTTCATCTGTCCTAAAAGGTTTGGTCACATAATCATCAGCACCAGCCCGCAGTGCATTTACCAGCTGTTTGTCTGCGCCTACGGCAGTTAACATAATGATCGGCACCTCGGAAACATCACGAATTCGTTTACAGACTTCGATCCCATCTATTCCAGGAAGTAAGATGTCTAGAATCACCAAATCTGGCTGTAGTCCATATAATTGTCGCAGACCATCTTCTCCCGAATGTGAAGAATTGACATCCGCATTTAATTTCTTAAAGATCGTTTCCACGAGCTGGCACATTGCCGGCTCATCATCTATCACCAGTATCGAACGTTTATACCAATCCATGATGCTCCCGCATATTTGTTTCGCATTGGTCCAAAAGACCTAATCCTATTAACTGTTTCGTGGTTCGCGAATTAGACTCATCTAACTGGCGGAACCACCAGAACATGAGCACGCAGGGTTCCAAAGATTTTAGATTTCTCAAAGAACGAACCCCGTTTCAGGTAAGTAAGCAAAAGTCGTTGAATTGAATAAAACCATGGTCCTTCAGGTTGTTACAACAGAATAGTTCCACCCTTATTATTCGTTCAAACAAAACAATGTTCTCATCTCCACTCAACCAGAACAGTCGACTCACGCAAAAAGAATAGCGTATCATGAGAAGATTGGCAACAGTTACTCGCTGCGGCTAAATCTTAGGCTGAATGGTTCAGTCAGCCTATAATTAGATCTTCCTATTTCATCTCAATTCGATGGTTTCGATTAATTGGATAGACAAGATTGCATAAAAACCGACATTAGGAGCTTCTTTCGAGTAACCATTTTTCCCGGTTTGCAGCCCGAGCGATCTTGCCGCTTGATGTCTTGATGAGCCACTTTGGACCTACTAGGCTGATATAACTCAGGCTAGCCATGCTTTGCCTGACCACGGCCTGGCGAATTGTTCTGGCTAGCTCCTGGCGCCAGGCCGGATCGTTCAAGCGTTCTGGATCTTTGACCTCGGCAACCACGGCGATGAGTTCGGTTCCCTCGCGCTCATCTTCTATACCAAAAGCAACGGCGCGACCAGGATGGACGCCTTTCACATCGTTGACGATGGCCTCAATGTCCTGGGGGTAAATATTCTTCCCGGCATTGATGATCAGATCCTTGGATCGACCGACGATAAACAGTTCTTCATTAACAAGATAACCCATATCGCCAGTCAAGAGCCAGCCGTCCTGTATTGGCTGTAGGTCCGAGCGTTTGTAATATTCATTGAGCATGCAATCGCTCTGAAGAACTACCTCGCCCACGTGCCGATCGGGTAAAAATTGTCCTTCGCTATTGACCACCTTGACCGTGGTACCTGGAATTGCCGGACCGCAGGATACTTTGCTCACGGCCTGTGGATGGTCTGGGAAAACAGTTACGGCCTGCCCATTCGTTTCTAACAACTCCCGGTGAATTATGTCAACTTTTGGTATTTGGTCCGCCGGCGTTTGGGTGACACCAAAAGTATTTTCGGCCATGGCGTAGCTAACTGACAACATTTCAGGCCGGACACCATTAGCTGAAAAACGTTCCAAGAACATCTGGTGACTTTCCTGGTATACTGGCTCGGAACAGTTGACAAAGAGGCGCATGGTATCCGCCGAAAGTTTATCACTATCTCGACGACGAATACGCCGGGCAC
>JAHEJP010000208.1 GCA_024638855.1 Chloroflexota bacterium | reverse complement strand
AGGATTAATGACTAGAGCTGAGACTAGAATGTCTACCTGTTCGGTTGCTAAGGCGTCATATAGGCCATCATAGCCAAAGCCGACAAAGGTTGCTTCGAGTCCCAAATCGGCTGCGATTTCGTTTGATAAATCGACGTCCAGACCAAAAAAATCCTGACCATCTGTTGCCTCGAAAGGCGGGAAAGTTGGGTCCAGGCCTATCCTAATTCTCCCGGATTCTTGAATCTCTTCCCAGGCTGATTGTTGAGACCGACATCCAACCAGTAGGAATATCAGGATGACGACAAATTGAAACAGTCGGCTACGGTAACTTATAACGATCCGACCTCTGTTCATGGGTTTAGTTCATAGTGCAATTCGCGGTGAAAGTAGGTTTTTAGATCTTCGTCAGCCTTCGTCATTGTCTGTAAATTCTTTAAGGGCCTCATAAATCGGCTTGGCAACGAATTCTGGTGTTACCAGCGTGTAGTAATCAGGATAGCTCTTGGTTAGTGCTGGATAACGAAACGCCCAGATGGCGATACCTTCGACAAATGGCCAGTTCTCCTCGGCATAATGAATAGCCTCTTTTGTGAAATCAATTCGCTGGGAGGGTCTCACAGCAAAGGTCCATCGAGGATGGTCATTCCAGCCAGACTCCGTGATGATAATTGGTTTAATTATGTCACCATGTTGGACCATAATGTTTCGAACAAGTTCCACTCGACGAAAGTTCAATAACTGTTCTTCAGGTTCACTATCAGGCGGGAAGGTCAGTCCATATGCGTGGACAGCTAGTCCATCAAAATAATTGGCCGCACCAGCTTCATACATTGCATCAAGATATAGTAAATCGTTCATTCCCCATTGAGAGCCTGGAGGTTCGAGTGTCGGTGCTAATGCCCCAGCTAATACTTCAGTATCAGGACTCACATCTTTTATTGCGGGATATACGACCCGGAGCAAATCGACGTAGCTTTCAGCACTTGTGGGCCGATATCCCCATTCATAACTGAGATTGGGCTCGTTCCAAACAATGATATGGCTGACTTGGTCTTGGTAACGTTCGGAAAAAGCGGCGGCAAATAATGCGAATGCATCATAGCCGTCATCATCCAAGTAATTCAAGGGTGTATCCTCAGGTCGCGCCCATTCTGGGGTTAAACCCAGACGCGCTATCACCTTTAACCCTTGAGCAGATGCATGCTCTATTACCAGGTCGGGATGGGTCCAAGAGAACCCACCGTCTTCTGCATGGTAGTAGGCCCATGGAAAGAATTCCACAATCCATGTAGCCCCCATCTCGCGCACCATCTGTAGGGAGCGTTGAATCTTCCAGGGCTCAACCTCATCAGTCAATCTGGTATGGACTCCCAGTATCGGATGGGTTGTTTGAACTTCCTGTTCCGGACCTGGGACTATCAGTAACGGAGATGGTTGCAGGGTGATAATTATGAACGTTAGAATCGCCAGTCTTATAGCTGGCTTGAAGGTTATCTGTTGGAGCATTGAATTGGACATGTATCAGGCTGGTTGAGCCGAAGCCTATCGAAAAACCCAGAACAAATTATTGTGGTGGGTTGTTTACCTCAGCAGTCTGGGCTGATTTCATTGAAGTGAAATATTGATTGGCCCACCACTCAAGATGGTTGAAGATGGCGTCGATCCTTCTCTCGATAGGCTCATCAATTTCCGGCAGTGGGGTTGGAGGCAATGTCACCTGTCGGAAGTCGAGGCGGCCCAACAATTCATTACGCAGCTGGATATTTAACAATTTGTTCTGGAAATCATGAATGAGCATCGCTGCGTCGGTATCCTCAGATATGATGTACGCATTTGGGAGACTACCTACCAGAAGCTCAGCCGGTAATCTAGCTAAATCTCTGTAGATTCTCCAGGGCTCCACCTCTATACTTGCTATCGGATCTAACCCCCAAGCATGATCATAACTTTTAAGATAGAGATCGGAGGTGTTTTCATATTGCATCATCAAGCGTAGTTCCCGGGCTGTTGTAATATATAGCCCGCGGAACTGGTCAGCAACCCTGCTTGACACGGTCGGCCAGTCAATTGTCGATAGTTGTTGGGTTATCAACTCAGGATCTGATTCAGGCAATACTAAAACTAGCCTATTCTCTAATTCGTAAATCGCTCGCAAGTCACAAATAAGAGGAGGTGCATCCCTTACTGGCGTATCTTCCCAAGGTTGTTGCGGGACCGAGCGGAGTTCCTCGTGAATATGTTGCTTAATCCGGCCAAGTAACCGGGGCGCCTGATAATCATCTTCAACAATCTTATCAAAGGTCTGCTTAAAAAGCCTTTTTAGGTTCATAGAAGCCTCAGAGGCTTCTTTTTCGGGGAGCAACGATGGCGCAATTGCCGTGGAAGCCTGCATGGTCAGGCTGATGGTCCTGGCCAACCGTTCAGATAGAAGGACTTCAGCCGGCTGAGCAAGGCAGGGTTTTCCATACACCAATTCGCCTTGTGATGAGATATGCTGAGCCAGTATTGGGTTTATTGCTAGATAACTGTCGATTGATTTCCTGTTGCCAATTTTAGGTATCTTTCGTAAGACATTGCCATACTCTGACCAGACCGGTTTCAGGGCATCTCTAAGTCGATTGATGCCAACATCACCTTCGATGACGGCCAATAAATTTACATCAGATTGCCTGAATTGGTAATTACCAGTAACGACGCTTCCGAAGAGGTAAAGCGACACATAATTGTCGGCATACTCCTCCCGAAGCGCGTCATTAACGGCTGAAATTGCTTTTGTGGTATCTCCAGGTGACATTGAAGAAATTATACATGGTGGACAGTTATGGTGCGAATGATGCTGACTGACATTTGGCATGTATAATTGCTATAAATTTGAGGAAATAATATGAGAGTGTTTTTAACTGGAGCTACCGGATTTGTTGGATCTCATCTTGTTGATTTGTTGCTGAATCGTGGATATGAGATTTTTGCCCTGGTCCATGGTGAAAGTAGCCACCAGCCGCTGCTCAATCATAAGCGATTGTGTCCCGTTAAGGGCGATATTCTCGATGCAATGGCACTCAAAGACCAGGTGACAAGCATTGGGCCGGATCTCATCATACATTTAGCCGGGCAGGCATCCCCGAGACAATCGTGGCTTAAGCCTGCAATGACATTGGCTATCAACACAGGAGGTACTGCCAATGTACTCGATGCGGCCGTTGCAGCAGGAGGTCCTCGGACTGTTGTCGTGACAAGCGCTGATATATACGGTCAGATTACTGAGAATTCTTTGCCCTTAACAGAAAATACCCGTCCGGAACCAATGCACCCCTATGGCGTGAGCAAATGGGCTGCTGCCCAGCTAGTCTATGTGTATTGGATAAAATATGGTCTTCCAGTAATGGAGGCTCGGCCGCTCAACCATATCGGCCCGAGACAGTCGCCCGGATTTGTTGTCCCTGACTTTGCCAGCCAAATAGCAGAGATCAAGGCTGGTGAAAAGAAGCCGTTGGTTGTGGTTGGCAACCTGGATACAGCCCGGGATTTTACGGATGTTCGAGATGTCGTTCGAGCATATTTATCACTTGCAGAACATGGTAAGCCCGGTGAAGAATACCTTATCTGTTCGGGCAAAGCGGTCTCAATTCGATTGCTTCTGGTCACACTATTAGAGTTAGCCGATATCAAGGTAGAGATTAAAGATTCCGAAGAGTTGATTCGGCGATCTGATACGCCACGGATGGTAGGTAGTTATGCCAAAATACATACCGACACGGGTTGGGAGCCTGTCGTCAAACTTCGTCAATCTCTGAGTGATTCTCTTAGGGAGTGGGAGCAGAAGTGGGGAATGTGAAGAAGAGCAAGGATAGGCTGGACAAATTAATTGTCGAGCGTGGTCTTGTAGATTCCCGATCTCGCGGGCAGACGCTCATTATGGCGGGTGAAGTATGCGTCAATGGGGAAACGGCCGTCAAACCAAGCATGTTGGTTCCAACAGATTCGAAAATTGAACTAATTGCGCCAATGCCATACGTAAGTAAGGGCGGCTTAAAGCTGGCAGCGGCACTGGATAATTTTGAGATAAGTGTTGGCGCACTGGTATGCGTAGATGTGGGCGCCTGCACTGGTGGTTTTACTGATGTTCTTCTTCAAAGAGGGGCAGCGCAAGTTTTCGCTATCGATGTTGGCTACGGCCAACTACATTGGAAGTTGCGCCAGGATGACCGGGTAGTTGTTATGGAACGGACTAATGCTCGGCATCTGGAGTCCTTGCCGACTATAGTCGACTTTGCCGCCATCGACGTTTCATTTATCTCTCTCAAACTTATCCTACCAAGAGTTAGGACATGGCTTAACAGCAAGGCCGATGTCATAGCCTTAATCAAACCTCAATTTGAAGCTGGGCGGCAGTATATTGGCAAGGGTGGAATTGTGCGTGACACCGATGTCCATCGTCTAGTCTTGAAGGAAGTTTTAGGCAGCGCAATGGAGAACAATTTTAAAACGATGGGTTTAATGTCATCGCCTGTTAAACGAGGAGATAGAAATCAAGAATTTTTGGGTTGGTTTCGACCTGGCAAGCCAGAAGCAGATATCAGAGAGGGGCTAATCAAAGAAGTAATTGATGCAACTGAAGAGCGCTAAGCCGGGTTCAATCTGATGCTGTGGTGGTCTCAGTTTCAAGGTTTCGGTCATCTTCAGCCTCCACTTCGTTGTTTGCAACCGGTATCCAAACTGTAAAAATCGCGCCCGAACCAGGATTGCTCCTCAAGCTAATTTTTCCATTATGCCGCTCAATGATTTCCTGACATATTGCGAGACCTAGACCTGTGCCTGGCTCACCACTTTCAAGAGCCGCTTGCCCTCTATAGAATCGATCGAACAGATGGGGAAGATCAATCGCTTCTACACCAGGTCCAGTATCCTCTACCTGAAACCACACATTGGCATTATCGTTCTCTTTGCTTATGCCTGAGGTAACAGTAACCTTGCCACCACTTGGCGTGTAATTTAGGGCATTCACTACCAAGTTTGTCATTACCTGCTCGAGTTGGTTCGCATCTGCCATAGCCAATGGTAATTCGGGTTCGAGGGTGACCTCAAGTTCAATATTTTTAGCTTTAGCACGTGTATTACAACTCACAATGACATCTTCGACCGCAGCCTCGAGGCTCACGGGTTCTAACTTAGTCGGAATCTTGCCAGCATCTAGCTTCGAAAGGTCCAAGAGATCCTGGATGATATTGGTCAATCGATCGGTTTCACGATTCAGGACAGTCAGGTAGCTCTGCCGTTTTTCTGGCTTCCCGCGCTTTACAAGCATTAAGTATGTCTTGATAGTCGTAAGGGGCGTCTTTAGTTCATGAGAAACACTCGAAATAATGTTTGACTTAACGCGATCTACTTCTTTGAGCTTGCTAATATCGGATTGAACACCAACAAACCCAGAAAGATCGCCATCTTCCGACTGAATGGGTGCCACAACAAGGCTGACGTCAATATATTCATCAGCTTTGGTCCGAAGCATCATTTCACCACCCCAATCTTCTCCGGCAAAGATAGCCGTCCACATCTGCCGGTAGGCTTCAGGGGCGTTGTCTTCTGTCTGCCATAGTTCTAGCGTTTTACCGATGAGTTCTTCTTCAGAATAACCAGATTGTAGGGCCATAGCTGGATTGGCATAGAGGATTTCGCCGGCCGGATCAGTAAAGAATATTCCTTCACCAGCACTGTCCAGCACTGCCTGCGTCCGGTCTTTTTCTGCCCGTAACTCAGCTGTACGGTTGGCCACTTCTTCAGCCAAGCTTTCAGCATGTTGTTGAAGTGCTTCGTAGAGTCGGATGTTTTCAATCACTGGTGCAAGCTGATTGGCTAGTGTCTGTAATAGTTCGATATCGTTTTGGGGATAATAGTCATCAGGGTCACGACGGCCGAACAACCATGTACCTATAGTTTCTTCCCTAGTCACCAAAGGAACTGCCAGTCGAATCCAATCCAATTCATTGTGATTTTCTGCCTGAGGTTCAATGTACGTTGCTGGATGGGCTAACAAAGTATCGATTTGTGCGGGCGAATGCGGAATCTGAGTCTCTGGCACGCGCTGTGCATACACGACGGTCAGGTCTTCGTCTTCATGAAGACATAAGGCGGACTGGCGGATCAGCATGGCGGGCATTATGTCTCTGGCGAGTGGTTTCGTGAGAGCGTCACGAGTGAGCGCTGTAGGGATCTGTTTGGCGAAGACCCTCAAGATATCATCTGGATCATGTTCTGTTCCATAAGCAAGACGGTTAATTCCATGTTGAAGTCGACCAAGTAAAGGTGGAGTCGCCAGAACAAAGACGATGGATACAAACAACAAATAAAAAGTTCTGCTTCCAGAGGTATCTATCCATTGTTCACCAAATAACAACAAAACAATGAAAATTGTCGGGTAAATCAGGATGAAGCTATAGAGTCCCAAGAGCCGGTTTGCTCTGAATTCTAATTGTCCAAATTGCCGTTTGTAGATGGCGTATGTATAGAAGATGGGCAAGATAGGCAGGGATATAAAAGCTACGCTCAAACCAAATGTATTTGGTAGAACAACACCAAAGAGCTGCGGCAATAGGACGAGCAAGATCGCCGGTCCGAAGGCCAGGCCGATGCCGGCTAACATTAAACGCGATGAGTTTCGATCAGAGATTGGCGAATTCTTACGTATCGAGCGTAAGATAAGCAAACCAATGCTAAAGAGAATTGCCAGCCCGAGGCCATACACGCTTGCATTAAAATTGAAGTTTGTCTGCGTTATCTCAAAGATGGCCAGGAAAATGGCACCGGCATAGAGGAATGGCACAAATGGAGAAAAGAAGCGCACTCCGATTGGTCTCGGCACCATCATGTGTAGGTGCATGACCACCGGTACCATAATCCACCCAACGAAGATGGCGATCACACGCGATCCACCGATTTGCCAATTGGCAATGGTACCAACAACTATCCAGACAGCAGTGAGGTACAAGAAGGCAATAAGCAGCTGCCAGCGTGTATCACGCGGTCTTAAAAATAACAGGACGGCCGTACCGGCCAGCCAGAAAGGGAAAAACCAAAGGGTCGCGACTAGCCGACGCAATCTATCATCCAAACGGGGTTCCGGCATCTCCAATTCGACGCTTTCACCTTCGCTTGTTATGACATTAGGAACCGTATCGCCAGGGGAGTAGCCGGCAAAAGGTACGCTCAACTTGTCGCTACGATATTGATCGTAAGTTAACTTGCTGATTTGAACTAATACCGTATCTACCTCGATATTGGATTGCGCGGAGTCATTGATACGCCAGCCGTCGTTAAATGAAGTGAAAGCAATTCCGGGATACGGGGTAAACCAGACAAAGAGCGCGGTAAAGTAGACGTATAGAAGTAATACGCCAATAGAAAGGACAAGAATCGTCCGATCAGGCTTTCCAAATCGCTTCTGGATTTGAGATCTCATGCCACCCGCCCGGAGATGCTCATGATCTCCGGAAGCTTGGGCCGCAACAAGAGAGCAAGATGGCACTGACATATGTGTACAAGCCCATCAAGCTATACTGGCTGCGCCAAGAGTCCAGTGAAAACATATTTAAAAACCCAATATCGCGCGCGAACGAAGCCAAATTCTGTCAACCTGTCCAAAGACACTTTAAGCTGACATAAATATCATTTTACTTGATGCCGGCTGTAAGTGACAATGCCGCTTCAATACTATTGTTGGGATTTTGGTCCTGATTTTGAGATTTGGTTTCCCTAAGCTGGGGTATTTTGAGAAAGTCTAATGATCGAGATTAACTCAAGTTGACGAGGATTTTCTAGGGATCGGAGTTGAACATTGTTGAATCAAGCAGCATGGCGTGCGATATTTCTTGCCCACTAACTTTTAGCAAATCGATAAGCGTATCGGCGTAGCTGTCCAGGATTTCATCCAATGGGGATGAATCGGGTAATTTTAATTCAGCCAGAATTTGACGGGCGCGACGATACCTTTTAACCAACTGGTAGGCGCAATAACCAACTGCTCCCGAGGAGACCAAAATATTCTGGGCTTCAACAAGCATGTCTGGGTGATCGATCTGAGAGATTAACTCCAGGAAACGCTGACGCTCTTTGTGATCCGCCGTGCGGGCGAATAATATAAGTAGATTGTTTCTACCTTGCAGCCAATCGGCATTAGCTGGACGTTCCAAGGCATCGCCAAGATCATCTTCAAGTTGGATGATTTCACCAATGGTCACGCCCAACTCATACATGCCTGACGAGATATCATTGTCTGCTCCGCCAATGATGGCACCTATTTGTAAAGCAGCCCCATAGAAGGGCGTACTCTTTGCCGTCACAACCCTCCAATATTCCTCCTCTCCTCTCAGGTTCTTGATGTCAAGTTGTTGGCCTGCTGCAGTTGCTAAGGCGGACCGTGCCAAACAAGCTACACTGGCTAGACTTTGTAGGGGATCTGGATTTGCGCGTTCTGCCAGAGAAAAAGAGGCAGCCTCGTAGGCAAGAGCTAAGTTTGCCGTGTAACCTGTCCCTAATTTATTGTGCGCACCTCGGGGATCATCATCCAAAATGTCATCGACAAGGATAATGCTAAGTTGAAGACAAGCAATCGCTGCAGCGCCAAATAAGGCTGATGCTTCATCTCCCCCAACAGCCATACATGCAAGTATAGGCAACTCCCAGTCAGGCCTGGGCACATCGCCGGCTCTTTCAAATATTTCAGCCAGTTCCGGCCAGACGGAAACCTCGGGCAAAGTTTCTACTAAAGCCTTGATTTCCGCGAAAACCACCGCTGACCAGGACTGCCTTTGTGCCAGGTAGTATAATTAACCGACATACCTGGCACCAATGCGGCAGCTTCAAACTATTTTGTTTTCGACAAAACGACAATTACAAACAGAACTATTCGGAAACGTTTACTACATGGCCCAACCAGACCACGAACCTAAGGGTTGGGGCCCTTTAGCTTCGCCAATGGCTTCCGGATCGCCCACTTCTGACAGCTTGCGCAGAGCTTCCACAAGCGGATTCTCCGTATCCGAACTTATCAGTTCCAAAAATGTGGAGATATTAACCTGATCGTTCATCCTTTACTCCTCTTTCCTTGTGAGTTCATTGCTGAACCCAATAACACAGTAATTTTTCTCATCAGCCACGATGTCTATGATTTGACCTAAAAGATGACTTGATGAAAACAGGGAAATGTATGGGCTTTCAAGTCACTTCAAAAGGACTGCTTGACTGGCAAGAAAATGCGGATGAACGGTACACATTTCGGAACGATATTCGGATGTTAATAGTACTGGATTCCTAGGACACGCGTACTAATTGGACGGAATAATAACCAAGTTTAAGAGCCAAGTCAACCGAGTTTTTAAACATAACGTTAACTGTACGTGAAATTTGGAACAAAATTTAACATGTCACA
>JAHEJP010000207.1:3406-9408 GCA_024638855.1 Chloroflexota bacterium | reverse complement strand
AACCGATATGTGGCCTGGCGCCTTCCCAACAGCTATGAAGGCCCGCACGATCCAGCTCCAAAAGGCAGGCAAAAGAAAATCAACCAGGAGATAGACCTTGTGAATAGAAGGGCGCAGGGGAACGATCTCGGGCGAACTGAAGTTCGCCTCACGGTGGATCGACTTTTCCATCCAAATGGGGCGGAAGCGGGACGGGCTTTTAATCGAAATGGGAAGGAGGACGCCTATTGGCCACTCATAACGGAGGGGAATGGACAAAGCCAGATCTGGCTCGCTATCTCACCCGGAAAAAGCAGATGAGGGAAAACGGCCGCCGGAAAAAATCTGCCGGCATTATAAAAGGGTTATTCATTTGCTTGATTGAAACAGCAAGCTGTTAGGCGTGAAGGGCATGCTATAATCCAAGTAGCTCGAGGCCAGGTTTGACAAAGCTATATAAAAAACAACTTCGTGAGGAAGGGAACGATGGCCACTACGGAAACCTTGACTGGGAGCCGGACTTACGCTTTAAGCCAACGGCTATGGCCTGAAATTGGCGAGATGGACGAGGATCGGCGACTGGGGGCTATGGAAATCATGGTCCAACTCTTTTACTTGCTGCCCTTTGCCATCGTTGGCATCATTTGGCTGCTCCTACGCACCGATTATGCCAGGTTGGACGAACACTTCATTTCGTTGGTTGTCCTCTTCATGGCCATGGTGTTGCTCCTGGTACAACCTTTCAGCATGCGCGTACGTCTCGGCCGGGGTGAAGATGAACTAACCATCACCAGCTCTTTGGCCCCCTTGATCATGTGGTCGGCGCTTTTTATTTCCGGCGCGGCCGGCTTGTGGGCCTTGCTCTTCGCTGCGACCGTAGCCGCCCTATGGCGAAGCAGACAACTGGCCAGTTACGACCAGAACCCACTCTGGTCGCCCCTCTCATTTTTCGTCGAACAGGTCGGTGTCTATCTCTTTCCCACCTTGGTCGCGGCTTCCATTTACCTGGCCCTCGGTGAGGCTTTTCCTGTCACAGGGGACACCCTCGCCGATTGGCTCCCGGCCTTGATCACTATTATCTTCGGAGCCCTGTTGTCAGGGCTATTATTGTTGCCGGTGGCCATTCAAATCAACAGCCTTTCGGCCGCGGGCAATAGAGTCGTCGACCTTGTTCGGTTTTATGCCAGCGCCGTCTCCTTACCCCTGTTGATGAGCCCTTTCGCCATCATCATTGCCCTGATCAACTCCGAAGGGCGGACCCTGGCCCTGATCTTCATTCTCCTCGGCATTTATCTTGTTAACCGATTGGCTCACCACATGAGCAAAGCCGAAGCGCGTAGCCGGCGACAGGCCCACGAGCTAGACCAATTAGAGAAACTCGCCCAACGCATCATTGAAGCCCCGCCCGACGGCTCGACATTGCCCGAATTGCTCGAGTCGGCCTTGCCAGCCCTATTTCCCACCGATAAGGTAGCCATTCACCTCTTTGAACTGCCGGAAAAAGGTGACTGGACGGCCTTAGACTTGAACCATCCATCTGCAGGGCCCGCCGTGGCCCCCAGAGAGGATTGGGATAAGCTGCGCCAGGCCCAGGGCAGTTATTTACGACTGCCCAAGGTCACCTTGCCTGGAAAGCGACACACCTTTGGCGATGCGCTATTGTCAAAAATCATCGTTACAGAGACGGACCAGGGGGATGAGGCCTTTGAAGTTGCCGGCGGTATCTACTTCTTGCGCCACAAGTCGGCCGGCGATTCAATCGAATCCTTGGCTTCCGTCGAATCATTGGCCTCGCAGATTGGCACGGCCTTGACCCGTTCTCGCACTTATGCCGAGCTGTTAGCCTTTCACAAAGCCCAGCAAGAACTGGAATTCGCCGGCCGGATTCAGGCCAGCTTCTTACCTACCGACATGCCCAGGGCAGATGATTGGCAAATCTCGGCCGAGTTGGTCTCTGCTCGCCAGACTTCAGGCGATTTTTACGACTTCATTCCTTTAGAGGATGGCTTGATCGGCCTGGTCATGGCCGACGTTTCCGACAAAGGCACCGGCGCGGCTTTGTACATGGCTCTCAGCCGCACCTTGCTGCGCACCTATGCTATGGAAAGCGGCTTGCATCCCGAAGTAGCTTTGGCTCGAGCCAACGACCGTATCCGGCAAGACGCCGAATCAGACCAATTTGTGACCTTGATCTATGGCGTCCTGGACCCAAAGACCGGTTTGTTGACCTATGCCAACGCCGGGCATAACCCCGGCTATATGCTGCGCGCAGAGAGGGGCCAGGTCGACAAGTTGACCCGGACCGGGATCCCTCTTGGCATGTTTGAGGGCATGGCCTGGGAACAAGCCCAGATCCAGTTCCAACCGGGCGATCTCTTGTTGCTCTATACCGACGGGGTGCCCGAAGCGCAGAATCTGGCCCACGAGGAGTTTGGCGATGACCGCTTCATAGCTCTAGGCCAAGAGAAACAGGGCCGCCCGGCGGCCGAGATCCAGGACACCGTCATCTCCGCCATCAACGAATTCGCCGGCGACGCGCCCCAATTCGACGATATAACCCTGATGGTGATTACTCGGCAGGCCTGAAAGCGGAGCCGGGAAAACCCGGCCCCGCGCTACTCGCTCTTGCTTGGCGATTACGATTTGGCGTCGAATTACGGTTCGACGTGCCGAATTATGGTTCGACGACGAACCAGACGTCGTTCACCTCATGACCGGTAGTGTCGCCGGGCGCTTCATCGTTAACCCAGAAGTATAAGGGAATACTGTTATAGGTAACCTGGAACGTCCCGTCTTCTCGTTCAGTGACGCCCAAATCACCGGTAACGCCAGCGCCAGGCACCGGCACTTCGCCCGTCTGCACCAGCAATGGGGGCCAATTTGTTGCGCACTGGTCATAACAATTGCTAATTCCCTCTTCATCCATAGCGAAGAGATACAGCGTCATGCGGTTGGCGCCGACCAGGAAATCGCCTAACTCTTCTGTGTTGCCCAGGCCAACGGTGTATGGTGGCACCACAAACCAGACATCATTCACTTCGTGACCGGTCGCGTCGCCAGGTGCTTCATCATTGACCCAGTAGTACAAGGGCATGCCTTGGTAGGTAACCTGGATCGTGCCGTCATCTCGTTCTGTCGTGCCCAATTGGCCGACGACACCAGCGTTGCCGCGGGGGATTTCACCTTCTTCAACCAACAGAGGAGGCCAATTGGCTGCACACTGGTCGTTACAATTACTGACATCAGGCTCATCAGGATTGAAGCGGTAAAGGGTCAAGCCATTGGGGCCAATAAGAAATCTGCCCAATTCCTCGTTGCTGCCTAAAAACACGTGAGTTTCTGGATAGGCCACGGCCCAAACATTGTTTACATTGTGGCCGGTGGTATCGCCGGGCGCCTCATCATTGACCCAATAGTAAAGGGGCCAATCGTTATAGGTCACCATCAGCGTGCCATCCTCGCGCTCTGTGGTTCCCAGTTCGCCTTCAATCCCTTCACCGGCCGTCAATTCAACGCCTTCTTCAACCAACAAGGGCGGCCAGGCGATAGCACAGCGATCATAACAATTGCTGGTGCCGGGTACGTCGATGGCGAAAGTGTAGAGGGCCATGCCGGCAGAGTCGGTCAAATAGGGACCTAGTTCATCGCTTTCGGCTAGCAAAACAGTCGTTGCTGCCGGCAATCCTCCACTGACGGTGAAGGGCGGCGTCACGGTATTGCCTTCTTCGTCGGTAGCCGGCCCATCTTCGCCGGGGAATTCAAAGTCGCCTTCGTTACCGGCGTCCACATGCAGCATGGCATAAAGCGTCTCGGTGGCCGCAGCCGCATCGATTTCCACAACGATATCGTTATTGATGCCGGCGCTAACCGGCGCAGAACCTAAAATCGGTCCTGGTTGGCCGTCGGCCTGAGCATGAATGACCAGCCAACCAGGACCCGCCGAGCTGACCTCGGCGATGGTGACTGAGCCATCGTCGCCCAAGTCCTGGTCCTCCACCGATACGCTGTTGGCGAAGCTCAACCCGAAGGGAGGCGTGACCACATTACCTTCAGCATCAGTGGCCGGCCCGTCATCGCCAGGAAATTCAAACTCCCCGGCCGTCCCAGCGTCCACGTGCAGCATTGCATACAGCGTTTCGGTTGCACCGCTGGGGTCGATTTCGACAACCAGGTTGCTACTCTCGCCAGCCGCTACCGGGGCCGTTCCCAGGATGGGACCTGGTTTGCCGTCAGCCTGGGCGTGAATGACCAGCCAGCCTTCAGTATCGGCCGTGATCCCGGTGATGGTGACGGTGTTATCGGAGCCCAGGGTCTGGTCTTCTACCATCACGGCGTTGGTGACGGAGGCTTCGCTTTCAGCTTCTTCCTCCGCCTCTTCTTCAGCTTCAACGGTCTCCTGTTCAACCTCGGCCGGAGTCTCGGTTGGCTCTGGGGCCGGTGTTGGCTCGGCCTGGCTACTACAGGCAGCCAACAAAAGTAACAAAACGAGCGTAAAAATAGGGTAAACAAGGGTCTTTCTGTTAGGTTTCACGATTTTCTCTCCTTCTGTGCGTGACCTGTTTTCCTGCGCCAGATGGGGGTTAAAGGCGCGGTTATTCATGTTTACGTACAGAATTCGAGATTGGATGAGATTCGAGGCATTCTGGACTGATTCATTGTCTATAAGGCCACTTGGCATAAAGACCGGGCTCTCAAAAGAGGCCCGGCTTTTTTATTGTGAGTTGTTAGTATTAAGGATGCAGAAGGGATACACCCTGGAAGATCAACTATCCAAATTGTAACCGAGGACGCGCTCTCCGGTCGGCTGGGGACTGCCACCAGCCGGCTCGATGGTGATGCCAAAGGAATCGTAGTCTTGAAGGGGGAGGGGGGAATCGATCTGTAATCCACGATAGCCGTCGTCGTCAACAGAGAACACAGAACCGCTGGTGCGTTGGCCATCCTGGATTAGCCACAATTGATATTGTTGGTCCGGATCTAACAACGGTAGCTGGTCCACGATGAATGTGCCATTCCGGCCATCGGCGCTGATGTAAATAATGCCTCGGGCCTCAGGCGCGATTTCTGTGCCCGTAAGGCGTACCCGCTGCCAGGCATTGGGATCGGGCTCGTTCAACTGCTGCCACAAAAGCACATTGCTAATTACCAGGGCGATCACGATTACCAATCCAACCGGCCGCCAGCGAGGGCCGGTGAATAGATTTTGAAGTGCATCGCCTAGCTGCTGCCCCCAACTTCTTTCCGGCCCTGACGGTTCAGGAGCAGCAGCTGTATCTGACGCCGGTTCGCTTTTGATTTGAGCTATCAGACGTCCTTTCAGCACCGGCGAAGGTTGGGCGTCTGGAGCAGCCAGTGGCATCTGGTCGACCACCGCTTCGTAGGCGACCAACTCCGCCTGGCAGGCCTCGCAGCCCGATAGATGTTGGCTCATCAAAACCGCTTCATCAGCATCCAGGCTGTTCAAGGCGTAAGCGGGTATGAGCTCTAGAATATCTTTGTGTTCCGCGTTAGACATCATGCATTCCAAAAATACGGTTATTGTTTCTATTATACGTAAACGCCACCGGGCCGGATGTAATTCATTTCTCCTCACTCATCTTGCAGCAAATTGCGCAGCTTCTGCATGCCCGAACGTAAACGTGCCTTGGCCGTTCCCAGCGGTAGATCGAGCTCGCGGGCGATTTCCGAGTGACTGTAGCCTTTGAAATAGGCCAGGGCCAGGACCTCCTTCTGACTATCTGGCAGGCTGGCGATAGCTTCTCGCACGCGTTCTTTTTGGATGGCCAGGTGCGCGGCCGTTTCTGGCCTGTCGCTATCCGCCGCGGGTTCAGGCGAAACAGTGGCCCACGACACGCTGTGTTTCATCGGCCGTATCTCTTCCCGGCGTAAAACGTCGATCGATCGATTTCGCGCCATGCGGGTCAACCAGGTCGTGACCTTAGCCCGCTCGGAACGATATGAGTCCGCCTTCTCCCAAACGCGAGCGAAGACATCCAGCGTAATCTCCTCGGCGTCTTCAGGCC
>JAHEJP010000207.1:0-3306 GCA_024638855.1 Chloroflexota bacterium | reverse complement strand
CGATCAATTCGAGGGACGTTCAAAAATAGGCACCTGGCTTTATCGCGTGGCCTACAATGCATCTATCGACTATTTACGGCGGCGCAAGCCAATCGTGGAAATGGATCCCGTCGACGATGAGGATGACTTGCCGGCGCCGGCCGTGTTCGCCGATTGGAGCCAATGGCCAGAGCGCCAGTTGAGCGACGCTGAAGTGACGGCCGAGTTGGATAGAGCGATAGCCTCATTGCCTGAGAAGTACCGGGCTATCTTCATCTTGCGCGAGATTGAAGGATTATCCACACAAGAAACGGCGCAGGTAACCGATCTATCTGTCAGTGCGGTAAAGGTGCGTTTACATCGGGCGCGGCTAACCTTACGGGAGCGACTAGCCGAGTCCCTGATAGCCCATACCGGGGAATATAGTGGTGCCGGTTAAATATAGTCAAGGTAAACACCGTATCTAAGGTTTAGGCTGGAAGACGATTATGAAATGTGAAGAACTCTTGCAATACTTATCTGACTACATCGACCAGGAATTGGACGAAGAATTGACGTCCGCAGCCCAGGAGCATCTGGCGAACTGTCGCAACTGCCGGGTGGTGCTCGATACGACACAACAGACTATCTTTCTGTTCCGTGAACAAGGTAAACGCACCATTCCAGCAACGCAACGGCAACGTTTATTCGACCAGCTTCAAAATGCCTTTCTGAATCGTGAAGCAGAATCATGAGCGGCCGGTTAGGCGGAATAAAAAAAGGACGGCGGTTCGCGCCGTCCTTGGCGAAGCAGGGGGACGCTCGTTTTGCAAGGGTTTACAAAACCAAAGTTATACTCGGCAGGTTTAGGGCCTGGCTGTGATCTGTCCCCTGATTTCGCCGGGGGGTACGTCTGTCGTGTGAACGTTGACGTAAGCTCGATTTTCGGCAATGGCCGTCATCAGGTTCTCTATTTGTTCATCGCTCAGCGTAACAGAGCCTTTTGCCGGATTACCAGGTCCTCCACAATCCGCTACCGGAATCGGCGAGGGGCCAAAGGCTCCACAAAGGGATATGGTAGGCGGCCCATTGCCACCTGGTGTTTGAGAGAAATGAATGTGAGCCGCCAGAGTGTCGCCATTCAATTTGGACACAGGCATGATAAAGTTGAGTTCGTTGTGGTCAAGACGGAAGTTGGCCTGTCCCTGACCACGGCTTTCGATGCCAGGCGCCGCTTTCATATGGGCGCCGAAGTTCACGGGGTGCGCAGCCACAGAACCGACAATGGCGAGCAAGGCAATCAGTAAAAAGGCGATAACAACAGATGTCTTTTTCATTTTTTCTCCTTGTTTCCTTATAGATCAAATTGATTCTCGCAGGAGCGTCCCTTCGCTTCCTTCTGGGCAATATATACGTATAAGAGTCACAATCGGATGACTTTCTTATCTGACAGATTAGGCAGACTGTTTAGAAACGGTTGGAGGACACGGCTTTGCAAGCTTTGCAACGGTAAAAGGAATCTTCAAAGGGGTAGGTGTGAAATTTGTAACCAATCGTGGTTTGTGCCGTCTAAAAGAGTAGACAGACAGAAAAGAGGCCAAGATGGAGAACACTAAAACGAAGATTCTCAAACTTGCTGTAGTCTGCACTCTTTGTTTAAGTCTCGTTTCTGGACTGGCATTCTTAATTCAATCCCTTAGTGGATGAGCAAATTTTGCTTATAGGCTCTTAGATGGAGGAAAATCATGACCAAGAATATGGGAACTGTTGATCGAATCATTCGTTTCGTTTTCGCCGTCGCGGTGGCGGTGCTTTACTTCACCGGCGTTATCTCGGGAATATTAGCCATTATCCTGGGCATTTTGGCGGCCGTTTTCCTGCTAACCAGCCTTGTCGGCTTTTGCCCTCTGTATGCGCCATTCAAATTATCAACGATCAAAAAGTCATAGATTTGGCCGCATCTCAACGCTGGACCAAATGATCAGTGAAAGAGGCTGGTTCAAAAGCCAGCCTCTCTTCTTATAAACTACTTCTCATATGCAGGTTGAATGATTACCGGCTATAGTATCAACAGTTATCGCACTTGCTGGCTTATCGTTTATCGTCGCGCCTTGGCGATACTATCCAAGACAGACGCAGCTAGATTCATTTGAGGCATTAAAAAAGCGATTAGTGGCGGGGAAGCCGGCGCTTATCCAATTTCAGGCGCCATTGTGAACGGCCTGCCCGGTGGCAGCGTTTTTTTGGCCAGGGAAGACGAAGTATGAAAACAGAACTCAGGTGGGGGCAACGTGGCGAATGGTATGTGGTCATCCAATTCCTGTTATTCGCGCTGATATTCTTAGTACCTCTGGTTGGGCCAAAGTTGGTCGAATGGCCGAATCCCTGGGATACGATCGGCATAGGGCTCGGCGTCGTGCTATGCCTGACCGGTGCATTGCTGGCCCTGGCCGGGGTCCTGAATCTGGGTCAAAATTTAACGGCCGTCCCCTACCCAAAAGAAGATGCCGTCCTGGTAGAGAGTGGCGTCTTTCGATTGGTCCGCCATCCAATTTATAGTGGCATCATCTTGGGCTCTTTGGGCTGGGGGCTATTGACCAACAGCCTGCTCGCCCTGCTGCTGACTCTGGTGCTCTTCGTCTTCTTCGACATTAAATCCCGCCGAGAAGAGCGGTGGCTCAGTGAGAAATATCGTGACTACACAAAATACCAGGCCCGTGTCCGCAAGCTCATTCCCCTGATTTATTGAGTTCATATCCCCACTTTGTAACCTTTTCGATCTTCTGCCGTCTAAAGAGTAACCAGACCGAAAAGAGGCCAAAAAGGTTACTTCTCCTATGCAGATTGAATTAATACCGGCTATAGCATTAACAATTATTGCTCTTGCCGCTTTATCCTTTATCGTCGTGCATTGGCGATACCATCCAAGACAAACGCAGTTAGATTCGTTTGACTCCTTGAAAAAACGACTGGTCAGGGGAAAGCCGGCGCTCATCCAATTTCACGCCCCACTGTGAACGGCCTGCCTGGCGGCCGATTCCATCGTGAATGGAATTGAAGCTCAAGTAGGAGATAGGCTTGAAATTATTCGCCTTGATTTGTTAAGCGCCATCGGCCGTCAGGCGGCGCGCGAATATGGCGTTCACATGGTTCCGGCTACGCTTTTGTTCGATGGTAGGGGGGAACTCATCGATCGGCAGATAGGTAAACCACAAGCGGATAAGGTAATCGAGGTAGTTGAACTTTCAAGCCTAAAAGCTGGCTAGGTGACGAGACAGACTCGCCCTATGTGGACGTGATTTCGCGAAAAAAGAACAGCATGTCCAGGTCGCCCGGCGAATGGCCGTA
>JAHEJP010000206.1 GCA_024638855.1 Chloroflexota bacterium | reverse complement strand
TGTCCGGCCGACGGTCTTGATCTATTCCGATGACTTCAAAGAGAGCGTGACTGAAGTAGCGGCCGCCCTGGCTGGCACCCCCTACCCTATCGGCCATTACTTGCATATCGAGGGCCAGGGCATCGACGGCAGCCAACACCTGGGCACAGTCATGGACAGCTCCCCGGCGACAGCGGTTATTGACGAGACGCTGGACAAAGAGGATACCGCCTGCCTACTGTTCACCGGCGGCACTACCGGTTTGCCGAAAGGAGCCATGATCAGCCACCGCATGATCTGCTGGAATGTATTGAATACGGTGATCCACGACCTGCACCACGATGATATTTACCTGAATATCTACCCATTGTTCCACGCTGGCGGTTTGTTCGCCTACCTGTCGTCGCAGATCGTCTTCGGCAACACCACCGTCCTGACCCGGCAATTTGATCCGGAGCAGGTGCTGGCCCTCATCGAGCGCGAGGGCATCACGGTTTTCGCCGGCGTGCCGACCATGTACCAGATGATGACCCAGGCCCCTAACTGGCACATGGCCGACCTGAGCAGTTTGCGCTTCTGCACCAGCGGCGGCGCGCCGTTGCCGGTCCCTCTGGTCGAACAATATACACGCGAAAAAGGCATTCGTTTTAAGCAAGGATTTGGCATGACCGAGTACGGACCGGGTCTTTTCGCCCTGCCGCCGGAGGATGCCATTCGCAAGGCGGGTAGTATCGGCCGTCCGAACTTCTTCGTCGACGTCCGGGTAGTGGACGGCGACAACAAGCCTTTAGGTCCCAACCAGGAGGGAGAATTGGTGCTCAAGGGTCCCAGCCGCTGCTCGGGTTATTACGGCAATCTGGAAGCCAGCGCCGAAGTGATAGACGAAGAAGGCTGGTTTCACACCGGCGACATCGTGCGTTACGACGAGGAGTGGTACTTCTACGTGGTCGATCGCAAGAAGGATATGTTCATTTCAGGCGGCGAAAATATCTATCCCGTCGAGATCGAGAGCGTGCTCTACAAACACCCGGCCGTGCACATGTGCGCCGTGGTCGGCGTGGCCGATGAATCGTGGGGTGAAGTAGGTTTGGCTTGCGTGGTGCTCAAACCCGGTGAGAGCGCCGGCGAAGAAGAACTTTTGGCCTTCATGAAAGACAACCTGGCGCGCTTTAAAGTGCCCAAAAGCGTCAGATTCTTGGAAACACTGCCGCTTTCGGGCATGGGCAAGATTTTGAAACGCGAATTACGTGATGAAATTGTGTCAAACTAATAGGAGAATAATCAATGTGTACTGTACCCACCTTACCAGGCGTCACTTGTAAAGATATCCCCACCGAACGCATCAGGAGCCACGTCTTGTTCAGCGGGCCGGAAGACGGCATTCCGGTGGTCTTCATTCACGGTAATTTTTCGGCCGCGACTTACTTCGAGGAAACGATGTTGGCTATGCCGGAACAGTTTCGGTGTATCGCCCCTGACTTGCGAGGCTATGGCGATACGGAAGATTTACCCATCGACGCCACCCGGGGCGCCCGCGATTGGTCCGACGATCTCAAGGCATTATCCGATGTCCTGGGCGACAAGCCCGGACACCTGGTTAGCTGGTCGAATGGGACAGCCGCGGCGCTGCAGTTTCAGCTTGACCATCCGCAGTTGGTCCTGTCGCAAACGTTCATCGATCCGATCAGCCCTTACGGTTTCGACGGCAGCAAAGGCCTCGACGGCAAACCCTGCTACGACGACTTCGCCGGCTCGGGCGGAGGGGTCGTGAATCCGGAATTCGTCAAACGCATCAAGGACGGCGATCGCAGCGAAGAAGATCCCAATTCACCGCGCAACGTGATCAACACCTTCCTCTACAAACCGCCCTTCCGGGCTGAACGCGAGGAAGCATTTCTGACAGCATCGATGTTAGAGAAAATGGGCGACGACCGTTATCCAGGGGATATGACCCCATCGGCTAACTGGCCGAACGTAGCTCCAGGTGTCTGGGGGCCCATCAATGCCACCTCGCCTAAGTATTTCAATGGCAGCGCCATCGTCGATGCCGACCACAAACCACCGGTCCTGTGGCTGCGCGGCGAGGAAGACCAGATCGTCGCCGATATGTCATTCTTCGACTTCGGTACATTGGGCCAGATGGATTTGGTGCCCGGTTGGCCGGGCGCCGACGTTTTTCCTCCGCAGCCGATGGTCTCGCAGATGCGGGCAGTCTTGGATCAGTACCAGGCCAACGGCGGCCGATATGAGGAAGTGGTTATCGCCGACTCAGGCCACAGCCCACTCATTGAGAAGCCGGAGCAGTTCCGACAGATATTGCTGGCCTTCTTGTCAGGCGTTTAGTTCAAAGATGGATTGTCGTTTATCACTCAAGTAAATCAAGGAAGATAACATGGCAGCTAAGAATCGAGCTTTATCCCGGGGCGTCGCCGTGGTCGGGGCAGGCATGAGCAACTTCGGCGCCTTTCCCGGCCAATCGACTCGCGACCTGTTCGTGCAGGCTTTCCAGGAGATGCGTTCTTCGGTGGACAAAGGGCTGGATCCGGCCGATATCGAAGCCCTCTACATCGGCAATTACAGCAGCGATCTCTTCGAAGGCCAGGCCCACATGGCGGCTTTGATGGCCGATTGGACAGGGCTCACGCCACGTCCGGCTACCCGCATCGAGGATGCTTGTGCCAGCAGCGGCGTCGCCTTACGCCAGGGCATCATCGCCGTGGCCTCGGGCTTATATGACATCGTCCTGGTAGGCGGCATCGAAAAGATGACCGACCTGCCCATCTCCGAAGTGACCGATACATTGGCGACGGCGGCCGATATGCTCTACGAGATCCCGGCCGGCTTCACTTTCCCCGGCCTTTATGCAGCTATGGCTACGGCTTACATGGACCGTTACGGCGCGACGCCAGATTCTTTTATGTCCGTCGGCCTGAAAAATCACGACAATGGCGCAGTCAATCCCAAAGCCCAATTTGGCGCTCGGATCGCCGATATCATGGCCGGCAAAGTAGCTAAAGCACAAAAGAAAGGTTACCCGGCGCCGACCTGGGCCAACGAAATGGCATTTTTACATGATGACCGGGCTAATCCTGTTATCGCCTGGCCCATGCGCCTCTTCGATTGTTCGCCGGTATCGGACGGCGCGGCCGCCATCTTGCTGGTGAGCGAGCAGTTGGCCAAATCCTTTAGCGATGACCCCCTGTACATCGCCGGATCCGGCCAGGCCAGCGACGTTGCATTGCACGATCGGGTGGAATTAACTTCCATTGGTTCGGCCAGGCAAGCCAGCCAACAAGCGTATGAAATGGCCGGCGTATCCCCGGAAGACATCAAGATCGCCGAGGTCCATGATTGTTTCACTATCGCCGAGATCATCGCCACTGAAGATTTGGGTTTCTTTGAACCCGGACAGGGCTATGAGGCTGCAGAGGAAGGTTTGACCACTCGCCATGGTCCTAAACCGATCAATACATCTGGCGGGTTGAAATCAAAGGGCCACCCAGTAGGTGCCTCTGGCGCGGGCCAGGTAGTTGAGATCTGGAAACAGATGCGCGGCCAGGCCGGCGACCGGCAGGTGACGAAAGATGTCGACCTGGCCTTAACTCACAACGTGGGCGGCACAGGCCAGAGTTGCGTCGTTCACATTTTTGAGAGGAGATAAGTTCATGGCCAACGAAGCATTCAACAATCAAGCCTTTCAGCAATTTCTCGGCGAACGCAAGCTCATGGGTTCTCAATGCGGATCGTGCCAGACTCTGTATTTGCCCCCACGCCCTTTGTGCCCCAATTGTTATGATGAAGCTATGGCCTGGGTCGAGCTGTCGGGACAGGCTGAACTCAGGGCTTTTACGACCGTCTCCATAGCGACCACGGCCATGATCGAGGCCGGTTACGGCCGGGATAATCCATATTGCGCCGGCATCGTCCAACTAGATGAAGGTCCCTCGATCAGTGCCCAGATCCTGGGTGTCGACCCGCGCCATCCGGAATCGATCCAGATCGGCACCCCATTACGGGTGGCTTATATCGATCGCGGTGAAGGAGAGGATAAAAAGAGTTACTTGGCTTTTGAGACTGTCAGTTAACGAATGAGGCCGATTAAATCGGCCTCATTTTAGGAGAAAAGTTCCACACTTACCTATTTTTTGAGACTTAGTCAGGAACTTTTCTCCACTTTGCCGGCCGGCCACTTATTGGAGAAGAGATGACCAGTTTAGAGGCAAATGGCATTCAAATCTATTACGAGTTGCACGGGCCTGAAGAGGGTGAGGTGCTGGTGCTGTCTAACGGCGTCTTGATGAGCACGGCCAGTTGGGCTTTTCAGACGCCGATCCTGTCGCAGGCGTACCGGCTGTTGCTTTATGATTGCCGGGGCATGTGGCAATCGGAGCATCCACCCGGTCCTTATTCGATGGATCTACATGCTGATGATTTGGCCGCCTTACTAGATGCCCTGGACATCAAAAAGGCCCACATCGGCGGTACATCTTACGGGGCTGAGGTCAGCATGGTCTTTGCCCTGAAATATCCCCATCGGGTCCGTAGCCTGATCGTGACCTCGGCCGTCAGCCAGGTCGATCCCATTCTCGAAGGACTAATCGGCAGCTGGATCGTTGCCGCCCAGGCCAAAGACCCAGAACTGTTCTTCCAGGTCGTCTACCCGCTGACCTTTTCCGAAACGTGGATCGCAGCCAACCGGGCCATTCTGGATGATGCCCGAGAACGTTACAAACTGTTGGATTTCGACGCATTATTGGAATTGTTGATGGCCTTTTCCCAACTCGACATCACCCAAAGGTTGAGTCAAATAACGGCCCCGACCCTGGTGATCGCCGGCGAGGATGACATCTTGAAGCCGCGTCGTTATGCCGAGATCATCGCCCGAGAGATTCCCGGGGCCGAGTTCGCCCTTTTGCCCAACGCCGGGCATGCAGCCTTATGGGAACAGCCGGCCGTATTCAACTCGCTGATCCTGGGTTTTTTGGCGAAAGAGGGCGGCAAAACTTGATAAAAAAATTCGCCATGGACGGAGATAAAAATGTATCACTTTGATTGGCTAAAACGACATGCCGAACGTACACCAGGAAAATTGGCGCTCATCGACGCTAATACCGGCCGGCAATTGAGTTACGCTCAATTCAACGAGCGGGCCAATCGCCTGGCGAGTTTCTTGAAGGAAACGTTGGGCGTAAATCCGGGGGACCGGGTTTCGATCCTGGCTCAAAATAGCGCCGCCTACTACGAAGCGCTGTTCGCTTGCGGCAAGATGGGGGCGGTTCTCAATACGCTTAACTGGCGTTTGGCGGCGCCCGAATTAGCCTACATCATCGATGACTGCCAGCCCAGGGTCTTGCTTTATGACGCCGAGTTCAGCGAAGCGGCCGGCGCGCTCAAAGCTAACGCCGCCATCGAACAATTGGTGGTCGCATGTGAAGCACATGATGGTGAAGCGCCGGAAGGCCTAACGCCAAACGGCGTCTGGGCTTATGAGGATGCTCTGGCGGCCGGCGACCCGGCCGGCGTGGAGATGCCCCGGCTCACTTACGACGATACCTGGGCCATCCTTTATACCTCAGGTACCACCGGCCGGCCGAAAGGGGCCCAAGTCACCTACGGCAATTTCTTTTACAATGCCATCGGCATCGGCATGGCCGTCGATTTGACTTCCCAGGATACGAATCTAAACGTCTTGCCCACCTTTCATGCCGGTGGTTTAGGGCTATTTGCCGGGCCTACTTTCCATGCTGGCGGCACTGTGATCGTCATGCGTTCCTTCGACCCGGCCGAATTGCTGCGCTTGATTGAAAAATGGCGGGTCAGCGTCATCTTGTTAGTGCCGGCCATGTACCTGATGTTGTCTCAGTTCCCGGATTTCGATCGTTACGACCTTTCCAGCGTGCGCAGCTGGTCCAGCGGCGGGTCGGCCTTACCCCCTTCGCTGGTCCAAGAGTACGCACAAAAAAATATCATCATCCAGCAAGGCTTTGGCATGACAGAGACGGGACCTACAGTGTTCCTAATCGGCAAGGAAGATGCCCTGGCCAAGGCCGGCTCGGTCGGCAAACCGGTCATGCACACTGAGGTTCGCATCATCGACCGGAAAGGCCATGTGCTTGGAGCAGAAGAAATCGGTGAGCTATGCATCCGCGGAGGCAATGTAACCACTGGTTATTGGAACCGGCCGGAGGCCACGGCCGAGAGCATCGTCGATGGTTGGCTTCACTCCGGCGACGCAGCCAAGTATGATCAGGATGGCTTTTATTACATCGTCGATCGCTGGAAGGATATGTTCATTTCCGGCGGGGAAAACGTCTATCCGGCCGAGGTCGAGAACATCATTTATCAGCACCCGGCCGTGGCCGAAGTCGCCGTCATCGGCGTCCCCCACCCCAAGTGGCAGGAAGTGGGTAAGGCCATCGTGGTCGTCAAAGAAAGTCAACAGCTGACTGAATCCGAGGTGATCGAATTTTGCCAGGGCAAACTGGCTCGATACAAAATACCCAAGTCGGTCGCCTTCATCAATGTCTTGCCCCGTACGGCGGCCGGCAAAGTCCTCAAGCGGGAATTGTTGGAAAGCTACGGGTGACTGGTTAGCGGTGAAGGAAATGGAATTGTTAACCGGCCAAACGGCCGTGGCCAGCAGAGTTTTTAGCCAGGCGGATTTTGACCGCTTTGCAGCCCTGAGCGGCGACGATAATCCCATCCATGTGGACCCGGTTTTTTCAGCCCAGACACAGTTCGGCCGGACGGTCTGTCATGGCATGATGCTATACAGTACGATCTGCCAGGTGCTGGGCGAACACCTACCGGGCCCAGGAACGGTTCAATGGGAACAATCGCTGATGTTCCCGACGCCGACCTTCACAGGTGAGGAGATGACCATCCGGGTCAAGGTGGTGGAATTGCAGGCACACATGGCAGCGGCTATCCTGGATACGGAGATCGCCCATTCTGATGGGCGGATCGCTTGCCAGGGGCAGACGACCGTCGGCTTGAGCGGCCACCTTCCGGACATTCAACCGGAAGACGAGATGAGTTCTAAAGTGGAGACAGTCGAATCATTCAAAGGATTGAGATTAGGACAAAAAGCCGTGGCCAACAGGGTTTTCACGGATGGGGATATGGCCGAATACGTCGCTCTAACCGGTGATAAAAATCCGCTTTTCACCGATAGGGCCTATGCCCAGAAAGCCGGTCTGAAGGATACGATAATCCCCGGCGGTTTACTCGGGGGTTTATTTTCTTATTTATTAGGCACGGAATTACCCGGCCGGGGCACAAATTGGCTCAAGCAACGGCTGATCTTTCAGAAGCCGGCCTACCCGGGCGAGGCAATAACGGCCGAGGTTCAGGTTAGCCGGCTACGAGCGGACAAAGAATTAGTCAATTTACGAACCCGCTGCCTTAACCCATCCGGTGAGATCATTAACACCGGGGAGGCATTGGTATTGGTACGAGATTTGGAATTAGTAACGTGAGTGAAGGCTTCATGGGTTATGATCATGAATCCCATAATATTCGACTGCAGGCAACAAACAGCGCCTGGGAGGTGAGGATGTAAAAATGTCACAAAACATGACAAGCGGCAATTTTGCCACATGGCACATGACGACCCACAAATTTATTATTGATTAGGGAGGAAAGAAATGAGACAACAAAAGAATCTATTAATGCTCCTTTCCATGTTGGTTATATTAGCCTTATTGGCGGTTGCTTGTGGTGGCGCTGAAGAGACGCCTACCGAAGCGCCAGAACCAACAGAAGCGCCGGCTGAAGAACCAGCCGAGGAACCAGCTGAAGAACCAGCCGAGGAGCCGGCCGAAGAACCAGCCGAAGAACCGGCTGCGGGTGGCCTAAGTTGTGAAGAGCCGATCAAGGTCGGCCTCATCACCGATGAGAGCGGGTCCCTGGCCATTTATGGCGCCCACATCTTGCGTGCTTTCCCGTTAGGGATGGAATACGCAACGGGCTCGGCCGGTGTTGAAGGCGACGGTTATACCAGCTACATGTTGGACGACTGCGAGATCCAGGTCTACACTCGCGACGACCAAAGCAATCCTGAAACAACGGCTACGGTCGGCCGGGAACTCATCGAAGATGTGGGCGTGGATATCATCGTCGGCACGGTTAGCTCCGGGGCCACGGCCACGCTACAAGAGCTGGCCCGCGAAAACGAGGTCATTCACATCGCCGCCCCAGCCGCGGCCAACGACCTCACCGGCGCCACCTTCAACGAGTACTCCTTCCGCACCAGCCGGAATAACTACCAGGATGCGGTCAATATCTGCCAGTACCTGACCCAGGAGTTCGACTCCTTCGTCCAGATCGCGCCCGATTACTCCTTCGGACAGGGTAGCGCAGCCGCATTCCGCGATGCCTGCACCCTTTTCGGCGGTGAATTTGTGGCCGACGACATCTTTGCCCCGGCCGATACCACCGACTTCACCCCCTACATGGACCCGGTCTTTGACGCCATCGGCGACGGCGCCCAGGCCCTCATCGTCACCTGGGCCGGCGGTGGCTTCGTGCCCCTACTCCAGGCAGCCAATGATTTGGGCGTGACCGATGAGATCCCCATCGCCGCCGGGTTCGTGGACAACGTGGTCATGCCGGCCTTCTTCGCCGACGCCATCGGCACCACCAGTGGCATCCTCTACCATTACACGTTAGCCGATAACGCGATCAACGATTGGCTGGTCGAGCAGTCTTTGGCCCAATTCGACGTGCCGCCGGACCTCTTCGACGCCGATGCCATGAACGCGGCTATCTTGATCAGTGAAGCGCTAAAGGGTACAGGTGGAGATGCCAGCGCGGCGGCCTTGATCTCCGTCATGGAAGGCATCGAGTTCGAGGGACCCAAGGGCACCATCTTCATCCGTCCCGAGGATCATGTGGCCATCCAGGATATGTACATCGCCACATTGACGAACGTAGACGATCCCGAGTTTAAGTACTTCGATCCCGTGGCAACAAACCGGCCCAACGTGCCCTGCCTGTTGCCAGAAGGGTTGCAGGATCGTTGCGGCGACCTGCCAGTTGGCGCACTAGGTACCATTGAAGAGGCGACAGAAGCAGCGGGACCGGCCGAGGAGATGGCCGCCATCTCTTGTGAAGAGCCAATCAAGGTCGGCCTCATCACCGACGAGAGCGGGTCCCTGGCCATTTATGGCGCTCACGTCACGCGGGCCTTCCCGCTGGGAATGGAGTACATGAGCGGCGCTCCCGGAACGGAAGGGGATGGTTACACCAGTTACATGTTGGACGACTGCGAGATCCAGGTCTACACTCGCGACGACCAAAGCAATCCTGAAACAACGGCTACGGTCGGCCGAGAACTCATCGAAGATGTGGGCGTGGATATCATCGTCGGCACGGTTAGCTCTGGGGCCACGGCCACGCTACAAGAGCTGGCCCGCGAAAACGAGGTCATTCATATCGCTGCCCCGGCGGCGGCCAACGACCTCACCGGCGCCACCTTCAACGAGTACTCCTTCCGCACCAGCCGGAATAACTACCAGGATGCGGTCAATATCTGCCAGTACCTGACCCAGGAGTTCGACTCCTTCGTCC
>JAHEJP010000205.1 GCA_024638855.1 Chloroflexota bacterium | reverse complement strand
AGGTCAAGCTGATTGAGCCCGGTGGGGTTGCAACTGACTTTGACGGTCGCTCGATGGCGTTCGCGATGCCGACTGAATTGCCCGACTATATGCCAATGGTGCAAAAATCGATGGCAGCTTTTCAAACTCGCGGCCCGGCGAGTGCGGCCGAACAGATCGCTACTGGCATCTACGAAGCGACCACCGATGGCAAAACACAATTGCGCTACCTGCTCGGTGACGACGCCAAACAGACATACGCCATGCGCGAACAGGTAGGTGACGATGCGTTCATGGCTGGTATACGTGAGCGTATGTTGGGATAAGCAAATTTATCTCAAATCAGCAAACTTTTGAGAGGATTCATACTGTGACAACAAAAATCAAAACGCTTCATTTAGACAATGTGATTGAAAATTACACGCAGGACATGACGAACAAGGTTGTGTTAATCACCGGTACAACAAGTGGTACTGGTTTTGTGTGTGCAAGAGAGATGGCCAAATTAGGCGCTTCGGTGGTGCTGTTGAACCGTGCAAGCGAACGCGCCACATCAGCATTTGAAAAATTGAAGGAGGAGGTTCCGGACGGAACGTTCGACGCCATTACATGCGATCTACAGGATTTCGAGAGTGTTCGACAGGCAATAGACCAAATCAAGGCAAAATATGATGTCGTCGACGTATTGTGCAACAACGCTGGCGTCATGGCTCTTGAAGATCATGCCACCAAAGATGGGTACGATGTTCAAATGCAAACGAACTGTATTTCGCATTTCTTGTTAACCAAGGAACTGTTTTCATTGTTGAAGAAAAGTGATGCGGCTCGTGTTGTAAATCATACGTCGGGGGCACGATTGGGTTCGCCATTAGACAGCAAATATTTCGGCAAGAATGGTGGCAACTTGGGCGGAAACGGCACTGATCAGGAGAATGAGAGTTTCTCAGGACCGCGATGGGAACGCTACCATCAAACCAAATTAGCTAATTGTGCTTTCACCTACGGATTAAGCCAGAAGCTTGAGCAACATAACATCAGCAATGTGAAGGCTTTACTGGCTCACCCAGGTCTTGCATTGACGAGCCTACAAGCCACAACGGCCAAAACCGGTGGTATGGACGCGAATAGCCCTTTTATGTCAAACGCACAATCTGCTGAAGATGGCGCATTAGGCATCATACGCGCTTGTGCCGATAGAGACGCTAAATCAGGCAACTTCTACGGCCCAACAGGATGGACTGGCTTCCCCATTCTATTACCTCCTGAAGATTTGTTGCTGGATCCTGCAAACCTTCAGGTTAATTGGGAAGGATGCGAAGCTGCCGTCGGTGAATTCGTTTTTTGAGCGGTATTAAATTGACCGGGCAGTACTATACACAATGACTGTTCAGCCTCACTCAACCTCAGTCAAGCGGAACTGCTTGGAGAGGGTGGTGAAGCGCAAATCTATGCTTTGGATGATGCTCACATTGTGCATTTGTTTCGGGAAGGTGCATCAGCAGAGGTTGTTGCTGCGCGAACCAACTTGCTGGCTGAAATAGCAGCTGGGGCGACACATTTACCGTTTGAGACGCCTGTTGTGCTTGAGCAAGGTGCGTTTTTCGGCCGAATCTACACAATCGAAAAACGCATTCCTGGCACATCCCTGCTTTCGGCGCTCGCTACCACGCAAGACACCGTCCGCCGTAGCCTGATCGAACAATACATGGCAGCGGCCTGGAAAATGGGCAGTATCCACATCACGCGACGATTCATTGGTGAAATCGGCCGAAAAGATGCCATTCAGGCAACCGCCTGGCAAGCTTATCTGACCGAGCGGGCAAGACGCAGTTTAGCGGCATCCCCATTAACAAACATCGATGCGGATGCATTGGCAGCTTCCGTCGGTGAGCTTTGCGACGCACCTGCCTTCGTTCATCTAGACTATTTTGCAGGCAACGTGATGGTCCATGAAGACCAACTCACCGCAGTGATCGACTTTGGTTATTCATCCATTATCGGCGACCGCCGCATGAACGCCATGGTTGCGGCAGCCCATTTGGTAACACCCCGTATTACCCCGTATTACACCAACAATTACTGCAGACGATCAATCACTCTCTTATGCATGGCTGCGTGAATGTGATCTCCTCAATTATTACGAGCGTGGCGTACCCTGACTGGCTGCCTATTGGGCGTTTGCAAGCGATGATGTGGAGCTCTATGCGTGGTGCCGTTCAATTTTGGTATGAATCAATGCAAATACAGACAGACAACATATGAAGATCGAAGGAGTACAATACATGAGTAATAAATGGACACAAAACGACATTCCTGATTTGACCAGTAAAGTCGTCGTCATCACCGGCGCAAACAGTGGGCTTGGGCTGGAATCGACCAAAGCTCTAGCGGCCGAAGGCGCAACCGTCGTTATGGCATGCCGCAACTTGAACAAAGCCGAAATGGCTGCAGACGCTACTCGCAAAGCAATACCGAATGCCCAGCTTGCTGTGATGGCTCTTGATATGGCCAATTTGGCCTCCGTGCATACCTTTGCTGCCGATTTCACAGCGACCTATGATCGTCTTGATATTCTGATGAACAATGCTGGTGTGATGGCGACACCCCAGATGACCACGCAAGATGGCTTTGAACTACAACTTGGCACCAATCATCTGGGCCACTACGCGCTAACAGGGTTGCTGATAGACACATTGTTGGCAACGCCAAACAGTCGCATCGTCAACGTCTCGAGTGGGGCGGCCGACGGCGCCAAAATCCGGTTCGATGATCTGATGTTCAGTGACGAATACAGCCGTTTTGAAGCATATGGTCAGAGTAAATTGGCCAATCTGCTTTTTACAGTTGAGTTGCAGAAGCGTCTGGCGGAAAACAAGGCGCCGACGCTTGCCGTGGCAGCCCATCCTGGAGTTACAAGCTCCAATCTGGTGAGCAGTATGCGGATGCCAGTTCCCGGAATCACGACGTTGGCCAAGCTGCTGACAAGGCTGATGTTTCCCGATACGGCGACGGGTGCTTTGTCACAGGTGCGCGCTGCTGTTGATTCAAGTGTCAAGGGAGGCGAATATTACGGCCCAGACAAGGGCATGCGTGGTTGGCCAGTCCAGGTTGCAATGCCGGACGCTGTCAACGCAGCGGATGCTGCTCGTTTGTGGGAGATTTCGGCCGATTTGACAGGCGTACATTTCCTATGAGGTATTTGAATTGACGTAGACAATGTATGATTGTTAGGCTGATTTCCACATTGACTCCGACAGAGATCACTGAAGTAGAACCATCCAATCCGGTGCCTGCCCGCCGTTTGTGCACGACTATCCAATCCATCTCTGCTATCTAGGTCGCAGATCAATCGCTACAGGATTGTGACACCAATGTTGTAAGGCACTGAATACCGGGAACTGGTCATGGGTCACTGAAAGATGGCGTAGCGGATGGTGACGCCCAAGATATAGTAGGCGGCCAGCAAGGAGCCACGCAGATTGCCGCTGACCTTGGAATGGCCGGCGCGGCGCCGCTGCCAACTGACGGGGACTTCGATGATGCGGGCTCCATTTCGGGCTGCTTTGACCATCATTTCCGTCGGCCAGCCGAAGGTCATTTCGCGCATGCCCAGTTCCTGGATCAGTTCGCTACGAATGGCGCGATAGGGGCCAAGATCGGTTACTTTTACCCCGTAAAGCTTTGAAATGAGCCACGAAGAAAGGGCGTTGCCATACTTTTGGTGAAGCGGCATAGCGCCCTCGATGATGGTGCCCTGGACGCGAGAGCCGAGTACAAGATCGGCCTTGTTCTCCCGGAGGGGATCGAGTAAACGTTGCATTTCATCAGGGACGGAGCTGTAGTCGCCATCAATATAGACCAAAACAGTCGCGCCCAGCGCGATCGCCTTGGCCGTGCCTGTTGCGCAGGCATAGCCATAGCCACGGCGCGGCGCGCTGACGACCAGCGCACCGGCCTGGCGAGCGATTCCGGCCGTTTCATCGCTTGAGCCATTGTCGGCCACGATGACCCAATCGATGTCCTGGGCCAGCGAATCACGCACAACGGCCGCGATAGAACCGGCTTCATTGAGGGCGGGGATGATAACAGCGATGGACATATTCCAGCTATCACTCACCGGCCCGCCCTTGATTGCCCTCTCCTGGATTCATCTGAGAACGCCTGATGAACTCTTCTACATGCCGGCCGACGTGGCCGTTGGCTCGCATGCGTGACAGGGCGGCGTCGTCGTCGACATCGTACCATGAAGGCAGCATGGCCACCCGGAGCCCGGCGCCCAGGGCCAGGGCGACTGTATCGGCCAGGACCGTTGGCGTGGACATGGGCACATCGCGCACCAGGTTTGGATACGGCCGTTTCCAGCCGATGAGGTAATACCCCCCGTCATCGCAGGGTCCGAGGACAACATCGATACCGGGATCATCCAGTTCTTGATAAGCTCGGATCAAAAAAGCGGCCGGCAGCGCGGGGCTGTCGCTGTTGATGGCCGTTACCTGGTCATATCCCCGTTCTTGCACGGAGAGCAGCGCCCCGGACAAGCGCTCGTTCAGGTTCCGCCCCTGCTGGGCCAATAGCTGAAAATCAGGCGCCAGGGCCTGGAACTCACTCTGCCCCTGCGCCGGGTAAAAAGCGATGAAGGCCTTGATGGGTAGGTGTCCGGCCGCCTCGCGAACCGTCTCAAGCGTATCTAGCAGCAAACACCTGTACAGTTCGGCCGCTTTGCTGAGGGACAGGGGCGGCGACAACCGGGTCTTCGTCTGCCCCGCCACCGGCTGCTTGGCCATAACGATGAGCGCGCGTCTGGTCATAAAGAAGGGCGCCTCAACGCAGGAACTTCAGGCCGGGTTCTCCTCGTCTTGCTAGCAGCCAGGTATCAATGCCCCAGGCCCGACCGGATCGCGTCAGGGCAACGACGACGGCCGAGACGATCAACAATACATAGGTCCAGATCCATTCCTGCCCGCCCCAATAAGCGAGGAAGAGATTGAAGAAAAAGAAGGCCGCGCCCGACCCGGCCAGCGGCGTGAAGAGGCCAAAGAGCAAGCCCGCGCCAATAAGGAACTCGGCGACCAGTTGAAACGCGCCAAAAGCGGCCGGCGCCTGGAGAATCGTGCCCTCGATGATCGCCCGGTAAAAGGCGACGCCGCCCCCATTTTCGTCAAAGATATACTCAAACAGGCCGCTGATTCCCCCGCCTGAGTAGGTTCCTTTGGTCAAATTATCGGCCCAGGTGACCAGGATGAGTATGCCTAAGGTAATTCTGAGCAGGGCGACTACTTTGCGTAAGCCGGTAGCGTCGTCGGGAAACATGATTCGCTCCTCGTCAGGGTCTCCCACGGAGACCCGTTTTCTAGCCTCAGTTGAACTCCATAAGCTCTTGAATGCCATCCGGCTGCGCTGCCAGATTCTTCTGGACACAGGTCACGGCCGCCGATAAGGGGAAAAGCTGCTTCGTCACCAGCATATCTTCGCTGCTAGGGGAAGCTAGCGGGTGCCAATAGATGCCATTGATGGTGGCCGTTATCTCGGGAATGAGCGTGCCGGGGCCGACTTCCAGGCCTTCGGATGAGAAACCACGCCTGGCAAGCGGCCGGATAAAATGATCTTCGTCGGCGATGCCCAGGCTGTGCCGAAAGTCACGCAGTTCATCGAGATGGGCGCTGTTGACGGGCGTTTTGGTGGTGCCCAGACGCACCTTAAAGCCATTGTCCTGCAGCGTCCGGATGCCCGCTACAGTCTTTTTCCAGCTTCCTGGGCCACGATAGGCATCATGATGCTCGGCGCGGCCGCCATCCAGGCTCACCTGGACCTGCAGATTAGGATTGGCTATTTCCAAGAGGCGGGCCAGGCGGCGGCCGTTAAAGAGCATGGCATTGGTCAGCACGGTCGTTTTCAGCCGCGCCGAGGCATAAGCCAACATGACGTAGATATCATCAAGTATGAACGGTTCGCCACCCGTGAAGAATAGTTCCTTGAAACCGAGTTCTACCGCTTCGTCCACAAGACGCTGTGCATTCTCTAAACCGATGGCATCACGCGGGGCTCGAGGCGTCGATTCGGCCACACAATATGAACAACTCAAATTGCAGTCATAGTTGGTGTAAATCCACAACTTCCAGGCCAAGTTCGGTGCACTTTCTTGTTCAATCATCTGCCATCCCTTGGGTATGTTGCGGGGCCGCTTCTATGTAGGACATTTCGACAGGGGCAATGCGCGCAAGATTATACCACCACGATTCAGTTCTTACAGCAGCGGCCGGATCTACGTCTCAATCCAGCGGCGCCGGCTCATTGTCTTCAAGAGGCAGCACACGCCAGAGGGCGGCCAGGGCCGCGGCAAGGAGCAGGATAGTTGGCAGCCATTGCAGCAGGCGCACCCACGGCCATTCATGAAAATAGGCCGGATCGCTGTAGGCCAGGTAGGAGAAAACGGCTGCGCCGCTGAGATAGATCCAGGGCAACGCGGCCAGCCACCAGCGGCGATCTTCTCCTGCGGCCGGCGGCAGGAATGGGATAAAGGCCAGCACGATGAGCAGGTACCAGGGATGGAAAGTCGGCGTGAGCAGGATATAGGCCATGAAAGGCAGGGCGGCCAGGCGCAAGGTGGCCCGCGGCCTGCGATATAGCCGGGCCAGAATAAAGACCAGCAGTAAAACTGCCGCCAAGAGAAAGCCGACCAAAAGTTTTGCCCCCGTAGTCGCCGCTATTAAACCCTCTCCACCCAGCATCCTTTCCAGGGCAAAAAAGAGGCCGCTGTTGAATTTCCAACGACTGGAATAGATGAGGATCGCCCCGAAAAGTCCACGGCCGTTTAACTCCTGACTGAGACCCCAGCCCGCCCCCAGGCCGAAAGGCAGCAGCACCAGCAGCAGCAACACGGGATATAAGAGACGCTGAAACCAGGACCAGCGCCAGAATAACACCGGCACCAGTAGCGCGGGAATGAGCTTGGTCAGGGTGGCCAGGGCCAGGAATAGGGGCGCCAGGACGCTCTGCCTCTCGATCGGTTCCCGTTTCAGTGAGGCCTGCACCGCCAGGAGTGTGAGTAGGACCATCCAGGCATCGACATGCGCGCCGTGCGCCACTTCGACGATGACCAGAGGGCTCCAAAGATATAGCAGAAGTCGCCGCGCTGGAAGGGCGGCAAAGCTCAACAGTTTGGCAATCACCAGGGCCGCTCCCAAGTCGATCAGGACCATGGCGCCTTGCAGCAAGATGGGATTCCGGCCGATCAGAGCCGCCAAAAAGAAAAGCAATTGCGCCGTAGGCAGGTAAGGGCTGGCCATCCAGGCATTATTGACAAGGCCGCGCTCGGGAATAGAGAGGAAGTCGAGGGTGTGATCATTGACGGCGAAAGCGTAGGGACTGAAGCCGTTGATAGCGACATGACCATCCCATATGTAGCGGTAGATATCGTCCGAAAGAGAGGGGATCGTCAATAGAAGAATGAAGCGCGCGCCAATCCCCGTGCTCCAAGCCCAGAGCGCTGACCAGGCTCCGCCATGCTCCAGCCATAACAGAGCCACGAGATAAGCGACAAAGGCGAGCAGATAGAAGGCGATCGTTTGCGCCGTGGCCTGGCCGCGCAGCGTGCCCAAATTGCGATCAATCGCCACCAGCCCGCCATAGGCCAGCAGAGTTGCGGCCGATAGGAGAGGAAAAACGTATCGCCCGTTCAAGAATCCCCATTTGGCGGCGTGGAATGAATGTATCCGGCGATGACAGTGTGGATTTCCTTGTGGTGGCCGCAGAGGAAGTTGAGCGCCTTCTCCCTTACGCTTAGCTTTTCCTGCACGTCCGCAGGTACGCCAAAGGCCGCCAGGACCTGGCCTGGAGCCAGCTTTGTAGATAGCCAGAAGAGAAAGTTTAAGGCGACCATGCGGTTGATCAGGTTTTCCTTTTCGATATCCTGGGCGGATTCCTGCCCAGTTTTGATAATAGCCTATGTTAAGATCAGGTGCGTGAATTGTCACGTGGATTATTCAACGTGGCGTATGTGCTAAGCACTCGCGGAAAAGTAACGCTTCAGAATGATAAGCCTCTCATAGCCGCCCTCCTAAACCTACAAGATCTCTGACCGCAACAGGAACGTGCCTGATCCTGAAGAAAACAATCCCTTGGATGTGCAACGCTCAACTAGCACCACGACCAAGCTAGATCACAGAATCAGTGCAGTGACCCCAAACAAATGCCCGCTTGGAACTGCTGAAAACAGTATGGCGTAGTTCGTTTGTGCAAACGTTTGGCGATCTTGTGCGAATCTGTGCCGAAGGGAGCAGCTTGGGTGATGGCCCAAACAGTGCTTTCTCTGGCAAACTATTCCTCTTATAGCGTTTGCAGACCAGCAGTGTTTTCGGCATACTGGCATAGACACGTTCTGAAAGCTAGTCTTGCTCTATACAGAGCGTAATCTTCGGTAAGGGTTAGTCATCGGGACGCATTTTGCAGTCAATTCTCTTGTTCGATCTGGAAAACCGGCCGAAAGATACCTCTTGACAGCTAACTATAACCCTCAATTTGTGGATAGTGGACTAGGTGTAGGTGCGATGAGAATCTTTCGTTGGCTGTTAATTGGTGTTCTCGCAATCCTCCTGATTGGGGCGGTGGGGCTGGTTGGTTGGGCAACTGTGAGTGCTCAGGAAGCGACAGAGCGTGCAGTTGCGGTGATGCAGGAAAACGGTGTTTAGCGGGAAGATGGGCAGCTCGTATTTCGGCCGAGTTCCCCCAAAGATAAAGGTCTGATTTACTATCCCGGTGGACTGGTTGATCCAGAAGCATATGCCGTTACCGCACAAGGCCTTGCGGACGCAGGATACCTGGTTGTGATTCCCAAAATGCCTCTCAATCTTGCGTTCACGGGTATCAATCGTGCTGACGGAATCCGGGAAGAGTTTCCGGAAATTGAGTCATGGGTCATTGGTGGGCACTCGCTCGGAGGTGCAATGGCGGCTCAATATGCCAAGAACAACGAAGATAGCCTTGACGGGCTTATCATGTTTGCCTCATATCCGGCAAGCTACGAGGATTTTGTTGATTTCCCAATACCCATTCTGTCGATAATAGGGTCAAGAGATCCAGGTGCTCCTCAACAAGAGAAGTTCTACGAAGCGATTGCCGATTCGGCCAGACGCGTTGTCATCGAAGGGGGCAATCATCGCCAGTATGCCGACTACAGTTTTCAGAGAGATGACGGAATTGCCACGATTTCTGCAGCCGAACAGCAAGACCAAATCATTGCTGCCACAGTCCAATTCCTAGACACACTGGAGTAGCCTTGTACATGCTTATTCCATCGGTTGTTCTACCGTTCGAAGTATAGTGACAGCCTTCCCACTTAAGCCCGTACGATAATCGGCACGATCAAACTGGCCCGCATAAGTCTTTTCCTTGCTGTGTTGAATCGAATTAGCTGTGTTGTTACCTGGTTCTGAAGTTCGTCATCTGAGCTTATCAGAGCCCAGTTGTTGTTCATTGAGATGAGTTTCTGTAGCGGGATTGACACTTGATTTGATGGCTTAGAATATCGACAAGATATATCGATTTAGGCTCGATAGGCTGATTTACAATAACGTTGCAAATGAGACCTCGCGGTTCCTTTCAAAA
>JAHEJP010000557.1 GCA_024638855.1 Chloroflexota bacterium | reverse complement strand
TAGGGCGCTACACCGTCTTAGATGGTGATGATGTAGCCGCCGTCAACGCCCTGCAAGACCAGACCCACTTCATTCCGCTCAGCCAGTGGGGCCAGGCCGGTTCGTCTCGCCCGCAGGTCAACCCGGCCGATTATCCGCCATTCACCCAGACCGACCTGCAAGACGCGGCCAAATTCTACACGGTCTTCAATGAGCTGCTGCGCCGCAACCCGCCCCTAGTGCGTGACGAGTCCAATCTAAACTGGTTCAAAGAGATCAACCTGCACCCCCGCCAGCAGTTCGACTGGGACAGCCTGGACGCCGACATCCAAGCCGGGCTGACCCGGGCCGTGGCCGCTGGGTACGAAATCGTCTCTGCCCGCACCAAGAGCTTTGCCCGTATTGTTAACGGCTGGGTCGAAGTTATTGTGGATGCCGATATGGGCGACCAGCCAGTCAACCACGCCGGACTTTGCATGATGGGCTTGCTCTACAGCCAGAAAGAAGCCAGCACCTACCACGTGGCCTACTTTGACGGTGAGATGCAGCCCCTGGACGGCAAGAACAACTATCAACTCCATTTCGACCCGCTGCCGCCGGTTGAGGCCTTCTGGTCGGTGACCATCTACAGCGCCGCAACCCGGCTATACGTAGCCAATGCCATCGAGCGCTACGCGATTGGTGACCGCACGCCCGGCATCCAGTTCAATGATGACGGCTCGTTCACTATCACCCTTCAGCACGACGAGCCAAGCGACCCGAAAGAACGGGCCAACTGGCTGCCCGCTCCGGCGGAACCATTCTACCTGGTCTTGCGGGAATATTCGTCCAAGTTCCCCATTTTCACCCGCGAGTGGGAACCCCCGGCGGTTAAGAAGGTGGGGTAGTTTAATGATAAAAACTGGCCCAGTCTTCAAGATTGGGCCAGTCTAAACAAATATTCATCTGTCACCCGAAAACGAGGTTAAAATGACAACAAAAAACCTAAACACCCAAACCGAAGAAGAATTTCAGAATCTGATGCCGATTAGCGGCACGGTGGACACCTTCTTTGGCGAATTTGAACTGGATCACAGTTTTCCCACCCACGAAGCGGCCGAGCGCATCTACGATCTGATGGACCACCAGCGAGCGGCCCAACTTTACCTGTGGGGCGTGCCGCTGGTTGGGATGACGCGCTGGCACCTGGGCAACGCCCAGACCTATACAGGCTACGATTACAACACCCTGCTCTACGTCAAAACTTTTAATGAGCGACGCGGGATCCTGACCGCCAACGAGACCACCGACTATTTCTGGGGGTTCTCCAATACGCGCAATGCCGCGCTGATGCTGGAGATGCCCAAAGGGGTGACTGTGGGAATGATCGTGGACATGTGGCAGCAAGGCATAACCGACGTCGGCATCTTCGGGCCCAACTCCGGCGACGGCGACAAGCTCGTAATCGTCGGTCCCAACACCCCGGCGGAGACACTTCCCGAACCCGAAGACGGACAGAGCGTACACCATATCGAAACGGACCAGCTGATGTATGTGATGCGCATGATTGGAACCCCGGAAGAGGTTAAGACCCTGAGCCACCAAGTCAGAATCTACAACTACGGCCAGGAACCGACCAGCAAGATCATCACCGGCGAGGATAAGTTCATGGCCTGCTATCAGCCTCGCGGCCTGGCCTACTGGGAGATGCTCCATGAGGGCATCAACCGTGAAGTAGTGCAGGAGAAAGACCGGCTGTTTATGTACTGGCTCAGAATGCTGGGCATTGAAAAAGGCAAACCCTTCAACCCCACCGAACGGCAGATTCGAATTCTGGAAGACGGCGCTAAGGTCGGCGAGTTGATGGCCAAGACCCTGGTATACAACGAGCGTCTGGAAGGCGTCTTGCGCCAGAACAACTGGCGAATGATCCTGGGCGGCGATTGGGGCGACGGCATCAAGTTCTCCCAACGGATGAAAAATTATGACATCTTTGACCCGCGCGCCCGCTACTGCTATGAAGCCATCACAACCTCCCCGGCGATGACGGTCCCCAAGCCGGGCAAGGCCCAGGCTTACATCGGCAAATTTGAGGATGAGGACGGCGTCCGCCTGCACGGCGGCGAAAACTACGTCATCCACATCAATGGCCCCGTTCCAGCGGAGCTGTTCTGGTCGGTCGTTATTTATGACACCGATACCCGCTGTATCATTGACAACCGTCACGGCGCAGCCGGCGGCAAGGCCACGATGGGCAGCAAAACACCCGGCCTGCGCGAGAACGCTGACGGCTCATATTCCATGCTGCTTGGCCCCAACGCGCCACCCAAAGGCTGGGAAGCCAACCACGTGCAGACCATTCCGGGCCGGGGCTGGTTCCCCTACATGCGCGCCTATGGCGCCAAGGCAGAATTCTTCAATGACGAATACAAGTTCCCGACCGTCAACAAGGTCAAGGATTTTGGTGAAGTGGTTGGATAGGTAAAATCAGCCATGCTAGACGATCATCTAAACAAAAAAGGAGAAAGAAAATGGGATGCTTTTATACAGTATTGGCAATTGGTGGACCGCGATTAGTATTGATTGCACTTTGGCTCTTTGAACCGGAACGTTTTTCAATTGCTTTTGAGTCGTG
>JAHEJP010000204.1 GCA_024638855.1 Chloroflexota bacterium | reverse complement strand
GGAATAAGGCCTCCCAAAACTGGCGTAGCCAAAGGGCGCCAGTTCGCTCCCGTTTCTTGATGACCATACCGGCATGTTCGGCACCGGACACGATATCGGCCGGAAATCCGGCAAAGGATGTCGGCCTCATGAATCCCTCTTCCGACGCCCCCAGGATCATCAGATCGTATTGCCCGAATGCCTGGTAGAGATCCTCTTGAGCACTTATTACCTCGACGATTTCGATCTCGATTCCAGTCGCATCCCCTAAGCGGGCCACGCTTGAATGGACGGATTCACGGGCCTTGCTTCTCGCCTCATCAGATGCTCGACCACGGATGATGCCCAAGGCTCTCACCCGGCCGCCAGTTCCCTTGACCAAATCGCGGCCGAAGGCCAGAGCTGCCCGGTTGTGGGTAACACTGGTCATCGGCACCAGTACATCTTTTACTGGATCGGGAAACTCATCCCGAACGACAACCACCTCGCAAGGCGCCCGCCTCACCAGGCGCGTTACCTCGTCCAGGGGCAGGCCTATTTCTTCGTCTTCATCCGCGGGCCAGCTAACCAGGACCGTGGCTACCTGTTCGTCCCAGATGGTAGCCATAATGCCTTGATAAAAGGTAGGCGCAAGGCGCACGAGGGGGATAATGGAAATGTCCTCGAGCCGGTTGTTATCTAGTAGTTGATTTTGTAATGAAATTGCGTGCTGAGTATCGGGCTGTTCCCCAAGAGGGCTGGATGCATCGGCCGTCTCTATCACCTGCAATACCAGCATTGGGACCTTGCGGGAGCGGGCTAAAAGGGCGCCGGCGGCGATTAAGGGCTGAACCCGTTCCACATCTGGCACGTAAACCAGGACCGCGTTGGCCGCCCGTTCGTGGTCGAAAGGCTCCCCGGTTACGACAGCACCACGCTGGCGCGCTTCAACGGCGCCGCGACGACCATAAGCAGTGTAGTAGATGAAACCCAACACAGCCCACCCAATAACCAAGAACTGGTTCTCTACCGGTTGAGCGAAAGCCATCGTCAGGCTTATCACCGCCGCCGCAGCCGGAAATAGCGGGTGCAAAGGCAGCTTCAGGCGCCGATCATCAGGCAGATAAGGATTGCGCTTAAAGATATCCTGGCCTACCGTCAAGGCGATGGCCAGTAGCAATGTACTCGCGGCGGCGCCGGCAATCATGCTCACAGGCAGGAGCACGACAATGATCATGATTATGATTGGTATAGGTAGGATCAGGTAGGGTTGGATCTTGCCCTTCACAGTTAGCAAACGCCCGGTGACAAAGCCATTCCTAACCATTTCCTTGACCAGGCGATCGGTGCTTTCCAGGGCCTGGTTGATACCCACCAACACCAGGCTGAGCGCCGCTAACAACAGGAGTCCCTCTAAAACGGGTCCGATTTCGGCAACCAGGGCGATCAAAGGTTGGTCTTTGGTGACGATAATGCCCGTGTATTGGAGCAGGACCACCGATGTGATAAGCCCGATTAGCGCGCCAAGCAAGACCGGCAAACTCAGGGCAGCCAGCATTCGCCGTCTGGGGCGGCGCATTTCGTCGCGGTGATCCAGGATGAAGCTAACTCCCCACATGCCAATGGCCAGGAAGGGGACCGCTTTTATTGGATCTTGTGTGGCTAAAAAGGCCGAGGACAGTGTGGTCTGTACCGGCTGTACCCAGAGACGAATAGTCAGGATGAGGGCAACCAGGATACTCCCATATATGAGGCCGCTCTTCAGGTTCCAGGCCGATTCACGGCGAATTAGGCGAAGCAAAGCAACGAATACCACGGCCATAGCTGCTAGCAGGCGATAATCGAGTTCGAGCCCTAGATAGTCCAGCAGACCTGTGCTCAGCACCTGGCCGGCGCCCCAGGCGTAAAGGGCTGCCAGGGAAAAATAGCCAAACACCAATAGCCAGCCGGTCCAATAACCCAACGAGACGACGTTTCCGGATCGCGCCAGATTGAAGATGCCGCCACGCCCCCGGATGATGGCCGCGCGCTCCGCCAGGACGAGGATCACTGGGGTGAAGAAGAGGACGGTTAGGAAATAGGCAAAGGGCGTCTGCTGGCCTAGGTATTTTAGGATTGGACCAACGAGCAGATAAACGCCGAGCCCTACCGTGGCTAGGCTGCCCAGGGCGACGGCCGTGGATAGGCGCATGAACCGACTAATCTGGATATCCGCTTCCTTGTCATCGTAGGTGACCTTATCTGCCACTCAGTCCTTCCTCCTGATTATCTCTAACACTAACATCGTGCGGTGATAATCGACGGTCTCAAGTAGTGTGAATGATCATCGTAGACTTTTACAGTTTCGCCAATATTAAGCGTGGCTTTTTTGCCAAGATGCGTTGCCTTGTGTTGGTTGATACTGTCTATCACCCACCTGGACGGCCGTGACACTTTTTATACTTTTTGCCGCTGCCACAAGGGCAGGGAGCATTACGCCCGACTTTTGGCTCCGTACGTGGCTTCGCCGCCCGTATACGTTGGCTCCGCTGGCGCTCTCGTTCCCGCGCTAAACGTTTAATCCGTTCTTGTTCTACTTCGTAGCTATTCTTGTAATCAGCTCGAATGTCGTAGGGTTGGGGTGGATTCTGTGGCTTGAAGCTACGGTTCATGGCCCGCAAGTAGGATTGTTTGTCAAAATAATCCTGGCTGAGCACACCGGCATCGGCTAGGGTCAGAATATGGTCGCGGCTGGCTTCATCGGCTAGCTCACCCAATTCCTCAGCCCAGCTGCTCCACATTTCGTCATGGGTGGGGGGAATGGCATCAAGGGAAGGTAGTTGCTCCTGGAATATCGCTGTAATTTCTGCGCGTGTTTCCGGATGGTAAGTGGCGATTTTGGTGAGGATGGAACCGCTCAAAGCCTTGCCGTAATCCCATTTGTTGTCATTCTCTTTGCCGATGATAGGTTTCAGGTGTGGGATGATGGCTGGGCCGAAGTGGAGCAAATCCTCTTCAAACCACTCGCACCAATTTTGTTTCGCGTCGTCGTCTGTGGCGTATAACCGGGCAAACGTGGGCATGGCGTCTCTGTTTTGCCAAGCAAGCAAGAATTTGCCGGCGTGGACAAAACGAAACCAGCGGGGATCATCGTCGCTGGGCCAATCGTCGTCAAAGGCTTCATCGAAAACGGTTAGCACTAAAGGTTCAGCTTCTGCTCGTTTATCCCAGATGGCGTTGATAAGGCCGGGGTGGGGATCGCGTCCGGCCATGTTGAGTTTATGGACTAATTCTACTGGCGTCAGGTCGTTGTAATTCAAGCGAATCTCCTGACCAACATGATATTCTAATTCACTACTGCAGCCAATAGCGATAGGCGGCCAGGCACTCTGTTGCTCAAATCATACCGATGCGGTTTATGATATTTAATGTCTTTTTGTTTGATACAGTTTAAACTATAGGCCAATCGGTTTAGAGCGCCCTTGCAGGTTAAACATGCGTCAACACAATACAATCGATCATTCCCTGCAAAAATGGCAGCAGGCTGTCTGGCTGCTGATAGCGTTATTGACCCCATTGTTCGTAAATTTTTGGGTCGAACAGCAATTCGAACCGTCGAAGTTGTGGCTGTTGCGGGCGTTGGTCTGGGTGTTAGCATTGTTTTGGCTGGCTGATTGGCTGGCTGGTTTTCAGCCAAAACCTCTGCCCTCATCCATTCGTTATCTGATCATAGCTCTCGTCCTCATTCTTGTACTTTCAACTGCACTCAGCAGCAATCAATATATCGCCATCTTTGGCACACTAGAACGCGCCAACGGCCTTCTGACGCAAATATGTTATTTGATTCTCTTTGTGGTTGTCGCCACAAAAATCAACGCCCAGCATAGCCGGCAGTTATTACAAGTCATCATCTTAACCGCCTTTCCAATTTGTCTATTGGGTCTGGCACAGGCAAGTGGTTGGCAACCCCTCCCCATTTTCACCGATGCACGCAGCCTGATCACCACGACGCTCGGCCGCGCCAACTTCACCGGTGCCTACCTTGCCCTGCTTCTGCCCCTTACGCTTGCCGCTGCCCAATCGGCAACAGAACGTTGGCGACGTATCGGCTACGGAGCATTAGTCTTGCTGGAGCTTGTTACCATAGCCTTGACCCAGGCGCGGGCAGCGTGGATTGCGGCCGTGGTCGGTATGGGCGTGCTTTTGTGGCTACGATTTGCACCCCAATGGTCACGCCGTGATCGATGGCTTAGTGGGTTGAGCGGTGTCGTCGTGCTGGGTGGAGGCTTGCTGCTGATTTTGCAGCACGGCATAGCCAGTGGCGGCTCAATTGCAGCTCGCTGGACGATTTGGCAAGCCTCTCTCCGTCTACTTTGGCCCCGCGTATGGCTTGGTTATGGCGCCGACACGCTCGAACTGCATTTCCCGTCCGTTTATCCGCCGCAGCTTGTTTATTATCAGGGTCGTGGTATTGTGGTTGACCGCGCCCATAATTGGCTGCTCGATTGGTCACTCAATTATGGCGTTGTGGCGACTGTCATTTTGATGGCGCTTGTCGCGCTCATTTTGCGGCAGGGCTGGCGACGATTAACAACCCCCCAAACTGCCGCCGCCCCGCTGTCAGGTGAACCGCCCCTTGAGCATCATTGGTTGGCGGCCTGCATGGCGGCTGTCTGCGCTCAGCTTGTCGGCAACCTGTTTTTGTTCGAGGTCGCCGCAACGGCCGTCGTTTTTTGGCTACTGTTGGCAATTGTGACCGCAGCGACAACCAACCGTGTTCCGCAAGCCGCTCAATTAATAACGCCGCTGTGGACCCGGTACGCTGTGATTGTAACAGCTGTCTTGATTGTGGCCTGGTCGGTGTGGCAGAGCAATGTACTCCCCATGATAGCCGATTTGCACAGTTGGCGAGGAACTCAGGCGTTGAATCAGGGAAATCTTTCGGCAGCGTTAGTTGAATATGAAACGGCCGTTGAACGCCAGCCACGCCGGGCCGCCTATCACGTGGCCTTGGCCCTGACTGCCGCTCAATTAGGCAGCTTTGAACAGGCTGAGGAGGCGATCCACGAGGTGATTGCGCTGCGTCCGGCTGATCCCGTATTGTATACTCATCTTGCCACCCTGTATGCGCGCCAGGCAATCGAAAGGCCTGAAAGACTCGAGCTGGTTTATGGTACTTACGATCAGGCAATTGCCCTTGCACCGACCATTGCGCTGACGTATCAAAAATACGCCGATTTTGCCCTGCGTTCAGGTGATCAGATAACGGCGCAGATACAAGCGCAGCGGGCGGTTGATCTTGACGCCACTGATGGCATTGCCTTTGGCATTTTGGGTTGGGCGCAGTTGGGGAATGGAAATCTGGCGGCAGCAGAGAGAGCGTTTGAGCAAGCAGTGATGTGGCAGCCCGATTCAGCCGATTTTGCCCTCGGTCTGGCCACTGTCTACTTCCAACAAGGTAATTTCGAGGCAGCTCGCCAGGCGTTGGAGCGCAGCTTGATTCGTAATCCCGCCTACGGGCCTGCCTTGACATTGCAGTTACAATTACAAGTTAAATGATCCCCCCTGATGTGAAGACTGTGATAAGGAGAAAACATGAAACCGAAATTGTTGTTTCCTCGAATTTTTGCAGCGGCAGCTGCGCTATTGCTCCTTGGTGGCTTAGGCGCGTATTGGCCTACGTTAGCAGGTGCTGATTCATCCGAGTCCATCCTCGCGCCAGAGGCAACCATTGGTGACGCCATCACCTTTCAGGGTTACCTCACCGACGAGAACGATGTGCCATTGAGCGGCAATTACACCATGCGCTTCCAGATCTACAATGCCCAGTCAGGCGGTGCATTGCTCTGGGATAGTGGTAACATCAATATCGTCGTGAATGACGGCCTTTTTGAAACGCGGTTAGGTATCACAACTGATATCTTCAATGGTGAAGCGCTTTGGGTGGCGCAGACAATCGGGGGCGAGTTGCTCACACCGCGTCAGGAGATTTTGCCCGCTCCGATGGCGCACACATTGCGCCCTGGCGCCATTGTAAAAGGCACAGCCAATGCTGTATCCAACAACTACTTACTCGATGTACAGATGAATAACAATACATTTAGCTTTAACCGTGGTGCAATTTCAGGCCAATCGACAACAGGGAATGCCATCTATGGACTTGCCGAAAATGGCCGCGCTATTTATGGGCAAACAGAAAATGGCTATGCTGTCTATGGCTTTGACGGCGGCAGCAGTGCCAATCAGGGCTATGCCGGCTACTTCTACAGCACGAACGGTATCGGCGTTTATGGTTACAGCGGTGGGAATCGCACGCATCCTAATATTCTTGCCCCGGGCGTCTATGGTCAAAGCAATCAGGGTGTGGGCGTCTATGGACGTGGTGACACTTCTAATAGCTACAGTTTTTACAACGAGGGTGGCTACTTTGAAGGGGGCAAAGGTCTTTATGCACTGGGAACCGACTCGTCGGGTGAACTTGGCTATGGTGCACGAATCTTCAGCAGCCAATATCGGGGTATGTATGTGCAAGGCGCCAGCGGTTATTTCGACGCCTATTTCGGGGGTAATACTGGAATTAGTACAAATGGCATAATCGATCGGTCTGCAAGCAGTCAATCTCTGGTCATCAATCTGGGTGAGACTGCCATCGAGCCGGGTGATTTAGTCGCCATGGTTGGCATAACGTTATCACCAGAAAATGATCAGCCGATGCTGGCGGTGGCTAAAATCGATGCCAATAACCGCAACGCTGTCATCGGCGCGGCTAAGGAGGCAGTTTCAACTGAAACCATAACCCTTGAAGACGGCAGCGAGTACATTGATTTCGCGCCGGCCGCCGGTGTGATTGCCCCTAATAGCTATCTCGTAATCATAACCGACGGGTTGGCCCCAGCAGTTAATGTGACAAGCTTGGCGCTTGTCGCAGAAGGGGCGATTGGCGATAAAGTTGCACTTTCGGCGAATGGCCAGATGGAGTTGTCAAACGGCGTGGCAGATGGAATTGTTGTAGGCAAAGTGGCTGGCCCAATCGACGATGGCAACGGCACAGTGCCAATGTTTATCGACATAGATTAGGAGGTCAACGATGATGCATCGCAAACTCGTGCTCCTCGTTCTTGTGCTACTGTTGATTTCTGTTGGGATAGTGGTTGCGCAGTCGTCAGCTAATTTTATTGTGCAGCGTTTTGTCGTGGCTGGTGGGGGCTCGGCTGAGTCTGCCAATTATGCGGTCACCTCTGTCATCGGCCAGCCAGACACCGACGTTGTGGACAGCTCAAACTACAAAGTCTCAGCTGGTTTCTTACATCCGCTCCAGCAAGGATCGGGCTTATCTGAAACAATAAGGCTTCCAGTGATACTTAAGTAGCCGTGCGGCAATATCTATGCTTTTGAGTACGGTCTATCCTAACGCCATCAGCCACTTTTGTGCCTGGCGAGGCGAATGAAAGCGGAACGTCATCAGGTGGGTATACTCTGGCGAGCTCAGCAGTTCGGGATATTCGCGCCGCCTGCGTTTATATGTCTTCAGCGCCCACAGAAAAAGAGAATCGCCGGTGAAGAAATGCTCCCACAACCGTTCGCGGTTGCCGCCCCACAGCTCGGTCCGCTTCCACCAACGTCCCCAGGTACGCCACCACAGGCGCCATAGGACCAGGTATAAGGGGTAATCGAGCCAGACCACCGTATCGGCCCGGGCCCAAACGATTTCCCGGGAGCGGCTGTAATTGCCGTCCACCACCCAGTTCTGGCCGCGGGTGGCTTCCTCGACCAGGGCCAGAAACTCCTCGTTGGGCCGCATAGTCCAATCAGGCCCCCAGTTGAGAGCGTCCAATTCGATATGGGGGAAATTCAACTTGCGGGCCAACCGGCCGGCCATGGTCGTCTTGCCCGATCCGGTGGTGCCCACCACCACGATACGCTGCATTGCCACCCGGCGATTTTACCATATGCGGCCGGGCGGTTGGCGGCGTCCCTGTTAGATCAGGCTCCACGGCCTCTTCTGACCTCACATCAATGACAAATTACAACGATCTTTATGAAGAAAGACACCTCCCCCTACACGGCTCATTCTGGATAATAGTGCTAGCCTGGAAAATGCTTGCTTGAGGAGATCGTCATGGCCAAATCAATCATCATTATCGGCGGGGGTATTGCTGGTCTGGCGGCCGGATGTTACGCTCAGATGAACGGCTACCGTAGCCACATCTTCGAACTGCACGACATCCCCGGTGGTCTTTGTACTGCCTGGGAACGAAAGGAATATATCATCGACGGCTGCATCCATTATTTGTTTGGCTCAGGCACGGGTCAGCCCTTCAACCAGGTGTGGCAGGAATTGGGCGCTGTACAAAACCGGCCGATGATCGATCACGATCGCTTCATGACCATTATTGACGAAAACGGCCGTTCCTTCATCGTTTACGCCGACCCCGATCAGCTAGAGGCCCACATGAAAAGCCTCTCGCCGGCCGACGCCAGGCTCAGCGGGGCCTTCGCCAACGGCATACGGCAGTTCATGCAGTTCGACATGGCCTTGCTGCAAAAGAAACCCCGGCGGCTCATGAATCCTGCTGACTGGTTGGAATTCGGCCGGAAAATCGTGCCCTATGGCCTACCTATGGCTAGATGGGGGCTCATCTCAGCCCGGGATTTCGCCGATAAATTCCAGGATCCCCTGCTGCGGCGTGCCTTTCCCCTCATGTTTGGCTGGCAAGACATCCCGGTCATGGTAGGCATGTCGGTCTTAGCTTACATGGCCACCGGCAACGCCGGTTTTCCAACTGGCGGATCGTTAGCCTTTGTCCAGGCCATTGAAAAGCGCTACCTGGATTTGGGCGGGGAAATCCATTACAAAGCCCAGGTGGAGAAGATCCTGGTGGAGAACGACCGGGCGGTGGGTGTGCGTCTATATAACGATGAAATTCACCGGGCCGACATCATCATCTCTGCTGCCGACGGGCGTGGCACCCTGCTAGACATGTTGGGCGAGGAATTCCTCAAAACCCGAACCCGGAAGCTGTACGACGGTCATCTGCCCGTCCATTCGCAACTGCTGGTCTCTTTCGGCGTCAATCGTGATATGTCGGCCGAACCTCATTGGACCACCTATCTCTTAGAACAACCGCTGCTCATCGCCGGCGAAGAGCGAACGGCCGTTGGTGTGAAGCATTACTGTTTTGATCCCACTCTGGCTCCGGCCGGCAAGTCGGTGATCGAAATCATGATGGAAAGCACCCAGGGCTACTGGCAGCGTATTTACGGCCGCCGCTTGTATGATACGGAGCAGTCACAGGTGGCCGGCATCCTGCTCGACTTCTTGGAAACACGTTATCCTGGCATCCGCGCGGATGTGGAGGTTAAAGACGTCGCCACGCCTTTGAGCTATGAGCGCTATACTGGCAACTGGTTAGGTTCTACCTGTGGCTGGCTGCTCACAGACAAAACTATGTTGATGATGGTTAAAGGCATGAAGAAAACGCTACCCGGCCTGGATAATTTCTACATGGCCGGGCAGTGGGTAGAACCTGGTGGCAGCGTGCCCATCGTGGCCATGTCGGGTCGCAACGTCCTTCAATTAATTTGTCACCGCGATGGGAAAGCGTTTGTTACCTCGGTGCCTTGATTGCCCTTCATCTCGTCTAAAACTTCCATAAA
>JAHEJP010000556.1 GCA_024638855.1 Chloroflexota bacterium | reverse complement strand
CGCGCCAGCCGTTCGGCCATGCCCAGGCCCAAGCCTTGAGCGGCGCCGGTTACCACGGCGATCAAGCCGTCCAGCTCACTTTTTGACGTCGATTGGTCATTCATGATCGCGCTTCCTCGATAAAGGCCCTGGAGCCATTGGCCATATGCTTGATGGCGTGGGTGGCTAGATACAAAACGCCCAGGTCGATATAACGCCGGGCGGCCTTGTCGTCGGCGGTGATGCAGCCGGCGACCTTGCCGGCCGATACGATGCGATTGATAGTGGCCTCAACCATCTCGACCACTAGTGGGTCTTTGGTTTGACCGGGGATGCCCAGGCTGTTAGAGAGGTCGGTTGGGCCGAGGAAGTAGACGTCGATCCCTTCTATAACCAGAAGATCATCGAGGTTTTCGACGGCTTTCACATTTTCGATGTGGGCGATGGCCAAGGTCTCTCGATTTGCGGCGGCCGCATATTCGGCCAGGGAACCCTTGAAGCCATATTTGGCTGCTCGCACGCCCGCCAGGCCTCGTTGTCCTTCAGGACCATACTTCATGCTGGCGACCATGGCCCGCGCCCCTTCGGCATCGTTGATCTCCGGAACGTGCAGGCCCATAGCGCCCATGTCCAAGGCGCGCAGAATGAGGTGTGGTGAGTTGTGAGGGACCCGGATGATGGGCGTCGCGCCAGCCCATTCGGCCGCCCGAACCATGTCCTCGGCAAGGCCAATGTCTAGCGGGCCATGCTCCATGTCGATGACCATAAAGTCAAAGCCGATCAGGCTGATGATCTCCGTCAACTTGGCGGAGGGAATATAGATAAAACTACCGACGACCAGCTGCCCAGCCGCTAGTTTCTGTCTTAATTCGTTAACGACCATGTGTCGCTCCTAATAGGTGACTGTCACATCAAGCGGGTTTCGCCCGGCCAGTGACAGTCACCTTCTTGTCAATCGTATATCCAGGGCACTTGTGACCACAGCCCGCCGTCCACATAGAGGGTTTGCCCGGTGATAAAGCCGGCTTTCTCTCCGGCAAAGAAAAGTACGGCATCGGCTACATCTTCCACATAGCCGATGCGTTTCATTGGGGTGCGAGAGCCCCATTCCCTGGCGTATTCCGGGTCTTCCAGCCTGGTCCTTTCGATTTCGATGGTGCCCGGGGCGACGCAATTCACGGTGATGCCATACTGGCCCAACTCGACGGCGGCGACAGTCGTAAAAGTCTCGATCCCCCCTTTAGAGGCGCAGTAGTCGCTCAGGTTGGGGAAGGGCGCCTTATTGGATCCCGAGCCAATGTTGACGATGCGGCCGCCGGTCTGTTTCATCAGCCGGGCGGCCTGCTGGGTACACAGGAAAGTGCCCTTCAAATTGGTCCTGATCGTGCGATCCCAGTCGGCTTCCTGTAGATCGAGTAAGGACACCCAGGTTTGTACGCCGGCATTGTTGACCAGTAGATCTATGCTGCCGGCCAACTCGAGAAAGCGCCGGAACATGGCCTCGACCTGATCGCTGTAGCCTACATCGGCTGGCAGTACCCAGGCTTGCTGACCTAGAGTACGAATCGCCTCGGCCGTAGATTCAGCACCGGCTCGATCCCGAAAATAATTGACGCCCACATGCCAGCCTTCTGCAGCGAGGCCCAGGGCAATGCCACGCCCCACACCTTTACTAGCGCCGGTGACCAGGGCGTTCTTTGATTGTTCGTTCATGGCCTAATCTCTTACATAGAGACCCACGTCGAATCGTGCTCGGCCGACTCGACGGCCGCGTAGATGAACTGCATGCCGCGCAGGCCATCGTACACGGTAGGGAAGTTATATTCCTCGGTCTTCATCGGGTTGCCATCTAGATACCGGCGTAAGGCTTCGGCAAATCCCACATAGATATTGGCGAAGGCTTCCAAATAACCTTCCGGATGTCCGGTCGGGATGCGAGTGGCATCGGCCGCTGCATCGGAGAGATAGTCCTGGCCGCGAGTCAAGGTCTGTCTCGGTTCGCCATAGCGATACAATTCGAGGTAATTGGGGTTCTCCTGCGCCCATTTGATGGCCCCTTCGGAGCCGTAGACGCGCAGGGTCAGACCGTTTTCTTCGCCGGTGGCAACCTGGCTGATAGTCAATACACCCTTGCCACCTCCCTTGAATCGGAGCAGGGCATTGACGTCCTCGTCCAGCGTACGATCGGGCAGGAAGGTGCTCTTATCTGCGCATAATTCGCTGATGGGATCGCCGGAGACGTACTCCAGGAGGTTCACGCAGTGGGTGCCCACATCGCCCATGGTACCGCCGATTCCAGACTGTTTGGGGTCCACGCGCCAGGCGGCTTGTTTCTGGCCTAACTTCTCGTGCGGCACCATAAGGAAGTCCTGGAGGTACTCGACGATGACCTTGCGGACTGTACCCATCTGGCCCGATTGGAACAGGCCTCGAGCATGCCTGATCAAAGGATGGCCGGTGTAATTGTGGGTCAGGGCGAAAACAAGGCCTGACTCTTCCACCAACCTGACCAGCTCTTTGGCTTCGTCCAGCGTGTAGGTCATGGGTTTATCGCAGACCACATGAAAGCCGGCAGCCAAGAATGTTTTAGCAATGTCGAAATGGGAGACGTTTGGCGTCAC
>JAHEJP010000203.1 GCA_024638855.1 Chloroflexota bacterium | reverse complement strand
TCCCCTTCATGGCTAACCGGCCTGATGTTCAGCGGTATGGGCCGGGCATCGGCATCCTCGGCCGGTTCCAGGTGCATTTGGGTGGCGAATAAGCGTAACTTTTGTTCAGCCTCCATATCGCCTATTATAGAACATTTGTTCCCAAATGACAATCACCCGACCGTTGCACAATCGGTTCATTCAGTATGATTGTTTGGCCATTGGACAGTAGGCACTATCCAATTACTTCATATACTTTCGTTCGATGATCACCATCTGGGATAGACAGGTATCGTCGACTTCGTTGGCCACATATGCCGTAGCGAACCAGGTTTCCAGGATCTCTCTGGCGATCACCTCCGATGTTACCCGCAACGATAGGCATAAAATATTAGCCTTATTCCACAGACGCGCGCCCCTGGCCGTTTCGGCATCGACACACAAGGCAGCCCGAATACCCGGCACTTTATTGGCCGCCAGAGAAATCCCTGTCCCAGTCCAGCAGAATAGAATGGCCTCATCAGCTTGGCCCGAGGCGACCTGTTCTGCCACTTCCTGGGCAACCTCTGGCCAATAGGCTTCCCGGCCGGTTAAAGGGCCAAAGAGTGAAACTTCATGGCCACGCCTCTTAACCTCAGCCACCACACTGTCCGTTAAGTGGGTTTGCTCGTCGGAACCGATGGCTATTTTCATCTTTGCCTCCATTTTTTTAGTTACCTGAAATCAAGGTGATTCTACAGGAGCCATCGTTGAGAAAAAAGGGATCCAATCCTATAATGCTCTTTCGTCAACCTATTACCGGGCAATTCACCGGCAGACCGGATTATTATGAAAGTAGCCGTATTGGCCGATATTCATGGCAATATGCCGGCACTAGAAGTCGTGGCCGCGGACATCGACGACTGGCAGCCTGATAAGGTCGTCCTCGCTGGGGATGTGGTCAACCGGGGTCCCAGTCCACTGGAATGCCTGGAGTTCGTCCTAGAAAAAGAGCGGCGCAGCGGCTGGCAATTTGTCCGGGGCAATCATGAAGATTATGTGATCGACCAGGCCCGGCGAGACGCGCCACGCAGCGGTCCAGCATTCGATATTGCCCAAGCAGCTTATTGGACCTTGGGACGATTAAACGGTGATGTCTCGGCTCTAAAAGACATGCCCTTTCAGGTTTCCTTCGACGTCGATGGGGATGAAACCAGGATCGTGCATGCCTCAATGCACGGGAATCGGGTGGGGATCTATCCTGAAACACCAGATGACGATTTACGTCGCAAAATCGCACCACCACCGGCCGTGCTCTGTGTTGGTCACACCCACCGCCCCCTGATTCGCCGGATCGATCAGACCCTTGTTATTAATGTGGGCTCAGCAGGCATGTCTTTTGACGGCGATCCGCGCGCTGCCTACGCCCGGTTGAGGCGAACGGCCGGCCGATGGCAAGCTGAGATCGTTCGCCTGGCCTATGATCAGGCCAAAACCGATCGCGACTTTTTCGAATCCGGATTTTTCGATCAGGCTGGAGATTTGGTGCGGATCATGTTGCTTGAATTCCGTCTGGCACGCCCGCTCATCTACTCATGGAGCCATAACTATGAAGGAGCTGTTCGGGCAGGTCAAATAACCGTGGCCGAGTCGGTAGACCGTTACCTGGATAGCATCAACGGCCACAGCTGACCATTTACTCACACCGCGCCTTTTTCCTTGAGTCCGGCGATCTCGTCCGGGCTGTATTCGAGTTCGGCCAGGATATCCTCGCTGTGCTGGCCCAACAACGGGGGCGGATGGCGGTAAACCGGCGGCGTTTCTGAGAAATGAATCGGATTGGCCAACGTCTTGAAATGACCCAGCAGAGGATGGGCGATCTCGACGACCCCACCGCGAGCTTGGAAATGTTCATCGGCCAGGACATCGGCCAGGCTATTCACCGGCCCGCAAGGTATGCGCGCCTCCCGTAATTTTGCCAACCAATAATGTGCCTCTTTTTGGACGAAGTGATCGTCGAGGATGGGCTCGAGTAATTCCCGGTTGAGAACCCGGTCCGCGTTGGTGGTAAAACGGGGATCGGCCGCCAGATCCGGCCGGTCGATAGCTTGGCAAAAACGTTGCCACAAACTATCTGTTCCAACGCCCACGTTGAAAGCCCGGTCCTGTGCCTGGTAGAGACGATAAGGCACCAACATGGGATGGGCATTGCCGATCCGCTCAGGGGACTTTCCGGTCAGAAAATAAGCCGGCACCAGGCTATTCAACCAACTCACCTGGCTTTCCAATAAGGAAAGATCTAACAATTGTCCGCGCCCGGAATGTTCCCTCTCGCGAAGGGCCGCCAGGATACCGATGGTGGCGTACAAACCGGTGGTCATATCGGCCATGGGTGTGGGAAAACGCATCGGCTCCTGGTCCTGATCGCCGGTCAGGCTCATGGTGCCTGATTCAGCCTGGGCGATAACGTCGTAGCCGGGAGCGCCCGCCCGGGGCCCTGTATGGCCAAAGCCGCTGACGGCCGCGTAGATGATGCCCGGGTTCTTATTCGCCACCGTCTCGTATTCGAAGCCATACTTCTGCCAGGATGATCGACGAGGCATATTGATCAATAAGATGTCGGCCCGTAACAACAAGCGCTGCATGATCTCCTGCCCTTCTTCGGTCGTCAGGTTGAGAGTCAGGCTGCGTTTATTGCGGTTCAGGCTAAGGAAATAAGCGCTTTCGCCTTCGACAAATGGCGGTCCATAACCACGAGCCTGATCGCCCCGGCCGGGACGTTCCACCTTGATGACCTCTGCACCCAAATCGCCCAGCATCATCCCGCAGAAAGGACCGGCTAAGGCCTCGGTTAAGTCGACTACTCGAATATCGGCCAACGGTTGTTTGCGATCACGCATGATTTTCTCTCCCAATTTGTACCGCAGGAAGGTATCCTGCAGCCAGGCCACCGGCCCGGGTTACACTTAAGGCGTCAACGAGCTCAACTTCTCAGTGGCCTGGCGAGAGCCCTGGTTGATGAGCGCCACACCGGCGATGATAAAAGACATGCCGACCAGCATGCCGGCCGAGATGGTTTCGTCCAGCAACAGCGCCCCGCCAATGCCGGCCACCACAGGGATGACGTAGGCGGTCAAAGCGAAAGCTGTCGCGCCAAATCGTTGAATGTTGTAAAAGGCCAGCATCATCCCGGCAAAAGTACCCACCAGGGCGGCATAAAGCAAGGCCGCATAACCCTGGCTGGTAACCTGGCTCAGATCAAAACCAACGAACAAGAGCGAAAGAGGCATAACTATGGCCGCGGCGACCCACATGCGCACGCTGGCGACGTCAAAAGCATCTAGTTTTTGCATATATTTTCGCGCGTAGATGGTGGCAGCGCTGGCCGAGACCATGGCGCCCAATACCAATATATAGCCGAGGGGATTGGCCCGGCTGACATCGGGCAAGCCGCTCTCACCCCGGACCGTCAATAAGAACGCGCCGGCAAAGGCCAAGAGGACGCCCAGGATTTTTCGCCTGTTTAACGGTTCGTCAGTCAAGAAAAAATGGGCCAGCAACACCGTTAGTGCAGGGCTGGTGGTGATCAATATGGCGGTAATGCCACTCGACTGAAACTGTAAAGAGGTGACGATAGCGGTCATAGGTAAAGCGGTGGCGAAGACCCCCAAGACGGCCGCATGACGCCATACTGCAGTGCTGGTCGGCCAGTGGCGTTTCCGGGAAAAAGTGTAAACAACGATATGACAGAGGCTGGCCAATACCAAACGCAAACCGATGTAGGTCGTCGGCTGGAACTGGCCCACGCTGAAGCGGGACGCTACCAGCGTCGAGCCAAAGAGAAAACCAAGAAGAATGATGTAAGGTAGGGCCTGGGGGGACAATGAGTGCTACTTTTTAATCAAACTGTTCATTCACAAAAGAATAAGTTCGAATCTGCAGACTATATTTCAGGCTTTTTGTGTTTTTTTCTGCCAATAACGCATGAGCCCATCGACGGACATATAGTGGGGATTGGCCAATTCATACTGTTCAATAACCTCGTCAGACATGCCAGCAGCGGCGGCCCGGGCCTTGTAATCGTCCAAATATCGCGCCAGGATCTCCTCACGGTCCTGTCCTGCAGCCAGCGCTTCTCCGACGAAATCGACGGCCGCTTTCATCAAGGTAGATAGGTCATCAAGTTGTTCTTGCCAGCGATCGAACCGTCCAAAATGTGTTGGATAGATGGCAACGAGGTCTAGTGCTTGGAGTCGCTTAATACTCTGCTGCCACAACTCGAAGTTGAATTCAGGTGGTGGTGCAGGTAGGTCGACGAAATAATTGCCGGGTATCTGTATCCCGGCCGCATCTCCAGTGAAGGCAATATCACCTAGTTGGTAAACATGATGGTGGTAAGCATGTCCGGGCGTATCCAAAGCTGTAAAGGAGAGTCCGGCTACATTGACTAAGTCTCCATCTGCAAGGGCCGTTACGCGCTCGGCCGGCGCCGCTAAAGTTTCACCCCAGAGGGCCTCCATCCGCTCGCCATAGATACGGCCGGCGCTGGATAACAATTTCGCCGGATCGACCAGATGAGGGGCACCGACGTGGTGAACGTACACCTGAGCGCCCTGCTGGGCCCACCAACCGGCAGCTCCCGCATGGTCTAGGTGAATATGGGTGACTAGCACGTGCTTGATATCGGTTGCTGTGTAACCGTAACCGGCTAGTTGCGACAGGAGATTCTTAAGCGTTGAACCGGGTCCGGTCTCGACCAATACGGGCCCTTCAGAACCAATGACCAGGTAACTGGCGATCGCATGGGCTGCGTCTTGAAAATACAGATCCAGTGTGTGGATTGTCATGGTGTGTTCTCCGGTGTGATTAGCCCGGTAATAGTATCACACCTTGTACCAGATGTCCGTCCGTCGCTAAGGGTTTTTTGGCCATGCGTTTGGGGCCGATCATCGTCGCTTTCCCGCCTTAGATTAAGTATCCCTAAAATGGGAGTAAAAAAGTTCCGGTTTTTCTGGGTCGAGAGCAACATCATTTAAACTGCCTTCAAGACTCTTCTTGAGCCGGTAAAACATACCATAATTGGAAGCGGTCGGCCCGGCCGAAACGGCTGCGCCAAAAAACATCTTGATCTGGTGAACGGTTATAGGTAGTGGCGGCCGACTGTGCTTGGTCGTAAAAACGACGTCCCTCGCCGGGCTGATCCTCCTGAACCAATTCGTTGCCGTTCCCCGTCATCCCTTTCATAAACAGGTCTGCAAGCTCTCGATTCATTCGTTTTTGACGCCCTTTGGGCAGTGGCTTGTGCGGGCCAAGATAGTTATTGGGTAACTGCCAGGCAATATAAGAAATGCCTTTTTGGCCCATCTTGCCCGCGTAATCAACAAAATTAAAGACAGCCCGGCCTCGTTGCCAGGCCTGTTCTTGAAAATCTCTAGCACTAATGCGACGGCTGATGACGAAATTGTTTTTTCGGATCACGGCCGTAAGTTTTTCATAACGTTGCTGACTGCGCCGGCTAACCTGGCTGATCTGATTTAACCGGGCCCTGGAAATAGGTTTGCTTTGGTGTTTGTTCTTGCTCTTTTCATTACGACCGCTATGAAACGCCGCGTAAAAGTGGGCCCGGACCAGGCCAATGCCTTGAAGTAAAGCGACTACTGGCAAAGCGACGGGATGCCGGTTCAGATGGTAAACAGAAAGTTCAGCCGATACTTTGGTCGTCGAACGCAACCACAGCCGTCCCTTATCCCGCCGCCAGAACAGACCATCACCTCGGGCCAGTAGTTTACGCAACTGTCGTCTGCCGCAGACCCGCAGCGGTGACTGATTATGGGTGAGCCGGTATCTTGCCTCATTCTCGTCAATCCAACCGCGACCTGCTTCATCTATATAATGTAGAAGCAGCCAGATGCGACCGGCCGCCTCCTGCCCATTTTTAAGCATGCCCAGGGTGATATCGGGGTAGAGTTTCACGAATTGATTGGCTGATGATGCAGGGGAGGGAGCTGGCCTGGGATCTTGGGCTGCCGGACTAGGCCTGACCCGCCCAGGTTCGGGATCACCAGATGGGGCCGGCGCACCAGATATTTGGGTTTTCCGGATGGCTCTGGTCAGTGAGTCGCTTCCCCACCCTAAATGATCTGGAAGTTGCCCGCTGCTCTCTCTTGGATCTGGAGCGGGTCGATGGACGCGACCGCCAGACTTGGACGGTGAGTTCACCGTATGGTTTTGTGCTCGATGCTGTTCTCGTAATGACAGCAATTGTTGCTGTGCCGCCAGCAGAGCCGGCGAACAACTTTTTCTTATTCCCTCGCCCAACGGTAGCTCTTTGTGCAAAGAGCCATAGCCTGGGGGAACGCCAACAACCGGAAATTAGGACCCTAGACTCATGACATAATCCATTGACAGGTTGACAGGCGTATGCTATGCTCTTTACGTAACTGCAGGCTACCTGGAGACATAAATACCCCCTCCCCAAAACAGGGGCGTCTCAGAACTGACGGGCGTTGTCGACACTCATCAGTCGAAGTCAGGTAGCTTGTTCCATCACAAGGCCAAGTGAAATTTCACTTGGCCATTTTCTTTGTCTATCGCTGTTGGTTGCGCAGCCAAGTATATGCCCCCACTAGTTGTATTCTTTTTTCAATGTTAAGGTCTTACAATGTCGCAGGGAGGCTGGCGAAACCAATAAACCGCAACCTCACTCAGTCTATCAAAAATAGTAATGGCTGTCAATGGATCTATAGCCTATAGATTACGGGATATAACTTGATATATATCACATAAATGCTCTTGACAAGCGATCTATACCCTAGTAGGATACTGGCTGTGGGGTGTATAAAAGATGATTGATGACATTTCTCCCGTGCTAGAAATCGAAAGAAAAACTCAGCCGGATTGGGACCGTTTGGGAGTGGTGGTACCTCCTTTTAGTATCGAAGCCGATCCGCGTTTCATGTACTTGTCGACGGAGACGAAAAGAGCCCTGTCGAAAGTGAGTTACATGGTTGAAGCGGGCCAGGGTGCCTCGATCGTGATTGGAGAGGTTGGCACCGGTAAAACGACGCTGGCCTCGTGGTTTCATAGCCGCTATGATCGCCGGCCCGATTTCGTGGGCGCCAAAGTAGACGAACCGCCTAAGCGTAGCGGTCTTTTATTGTTGCGCCGGATCGCGGCCGAATTTGGCTTGCGCACTCGCAGGGCGACAGAAGATCAACTTAACGAGTTCCGCTCCTACCTGGTTCGCCGCAGCGCCGAAGGCGTTTTACCCTTGATCATCATCGACGAAGCGCATGAGTTAGGCGTGGATCAATTTGTCGAATTGCGCCGCCTGTTGAATTTCCGCGATCCCCGTGGGGGCAAGGCCTACCAATTAATATTGTTGGGTCGCCCTGAATTGGATATTAATCTACGGGAAGTCCCAGACTTCAACGACCGGGTAGCGACCCGATCTTCCCTTGATCCACTGACACCGGATGACACCAGAGCCTTGATCGAATATCGACTGATGGCTGCTGGGCGCGATGGGCGGCAAAATCCCTTGTTCACCGACGATGCCATCTTGCCTGTCTGGCAAGAGACCCGGGGATACCCGCGCAGCATTTGTTTGCTTTGCCTCCACCTTTGCCTGGACCTATTAGAACACAAGGGCAATCAAATAAGCGGCTCTTTCGTGGCTGACTTCTTGAAGAGGCAACACAGTTATCGCCGTTTAGGCGATAGCCCAAACGATGAGTGAACACAAGCCCAGCACGATAGCCGCGCTGCTGGAAGATAAACCAAAGAGAGGCCGGCCTCGACGAAAAGTTAGTCGCAGAAACGTCTATGTAGCCTTGTCCCCGGAACAAAAAAACGAAGTAAAAATGCTGGCCAAGGATCTGCCGGAGAGTCTCGCCCGGGCCGATATTCCCGATATGGCGGTTGATCTGCTAGCTGCGCGTCTGGAGCTCCTTCGTCGGGCGGTTGCCGATCGCGACCGGGAGATACCCGAAGGCGTAACCGACCTGGATTCCCTCTACCTATTATGGGACCTGCCTCTTCCTGAAGAAGATGGCGAGATTAAGTGGACCTCAGTGCGTTTGGCTCCCCAACAAGCGATAGAACTCGGCCGGGCGCATGGGACTTTGAAAGCCTTGTTTGGAGTCAACCGCAGCCAGGTTTTTGGATTGAGTTTAGCGCTACTCTCCCAATTTATTAGAGAAGAAATGGTCGATAGACGGTATAATTCGATCGAAGACGTACATAGTTGGATCACACGTATTTATTTATGAGTAACTAATAAATAAATCAGCTGTTTTTAGGCATTTTGATCTTCAAAAAAATCGACAAAACCCCTGTATATAGGGGTTTTTTATTTACTCTATCCTGTATATGGGGGTAGTATGCAATCTATTTACTAGTATAGTTGAAACTATAACCTATAGTTGAGTTGAGTTAGTTTGTCGTCAGTTATAGGCCTTGACACGGGTTAGTCTATTGCTATAATTATGGAATGCCCACCAGGGTGCAAATGGTGTTCGTTTAAATGCAGACGAATAAAGGCATAAGGCTTTTAAAAACTGATTTCTTGACAAAAGTTTTGTGCATGCTAAAATAGTAAGTCTGGCTAGGGACCTTAACAACTGAAGAGTGGTAGAAATGAGCAACAAGCTCAGACCCAAAAAACAATTCCTAACAATAAAGTCGCAAGACTTAAAATTTGGAAAAAACTTTCTACGGAGAGTTTGATCCTGGCTCAGGATGAACGCTAGCGGCGTGCCTAATGCATGCAAGTCGAACGGGATCCTTTGGACTCGTCTGAAGGTGAGAGTGGCGAACGGGTGAGTAACACGTTGGTGACCTACCCCAGAGAGGGGAATAACTATTGGAAACGATAGCTAATACCCCGGATGTCATTACTGTTAGAGGGTAATGACTAAAAGCTCCGGCGCTCTGGGAGGGGCCTGCGGCCCATCAGCTAGTTGGTAAGGTAACGGCTTACCAAGGCAGAGACGGGTAGGGGGCGTGAGAGCGTGACCCCCCACACTGGTACTGACACACGGACCAGATACCTACGGGTAGCAGCAGCAAGGAATATTGCCCAATGGACGAAAGTCTGAGGCAGCAACGCCGCGTGGAGGATGAAGGCCTTCGGGTTGTAAACTCCTTTTCTGGGGGAAGAGAAAGGACGGTACCCTAGGAATAAGTCTCGGCTAACTACGTGCCAGCAGCCGCGGTAAAACGTAGGAGGCGAGCGTTATCCGGATTTACTGGGCGTAAAGCGCGTGCAGGCGGTTTTCTAAGTCGGACGTGAAAGCTCCCGGCTCAACTGGGAGAGGTCGTTCGAAACTAGGAAACTTGAGGATGGTAGAGGAGAGTGGAATTCCCGGTGTAGTGGTGAAATGCGTAGATATCGGGAGGAACACCAGTGGCGAAGGCGGCTCTCTGGGCCATTCCTGACGCTAAGACGCGAAAGCTAGGGGAGAGAACGGGATTAGAAACCCCGGTATTCCTAGCTGTAAACGATGTCAACTAGGTGTAGGGGGTATCCAACCCCCCTGTGCTGTAGCAAACGCGTTAAGTTGACCGCCTGGGGACTACGGCCGCAAGGCTAAAACTCAAAGGAATTGACGGGGACCCGCACAAGCAGCGGAGCGTGTGGTTTAATTCGAGGCTACGCGAAGAACCTTAC
>JAHEJP010000011.1 GCA_024638855.1 Chloroflexota bacterium | reverse complement strand
ATGGCGGTTAGGCGACAGGCATTGTTTTCGTTGACTCGATGCCCTTGGCTGTCTGCCACAACAGACACATTTTTCGTAACAAAGTGTTTGATGGTCTGGCCACCCGGGGCAAAAGTTCAATGGATTAGTTCTACGGTTTCAAGATGCAAACCATCATCAACGACCAGGGTGAGTTGAGTACCTTCTTCTGCCCCCGCCCTTGATAAATAAGATTCTTCTTCGCAAGCGTGTCATCATCGAAAGCATTAATGACCAGTCAGAGAACATCTCTGAGGTTGCTCATACACAACATCGCAGTATTAATAATTTCTTGGTGAATCTCGTTGCTGGACTAATTGCTTATACATATCAGTCCAAAAAGCCAACACTCAATTTATCAAGTGAGGATTCAACCTTGTTGCCAATCCAATTATAATGTCCAATTCAGGAATATGGTGAATTTATCCTTTCTTGATTATAAAAATCCGGTAACACAAGGCGGATTGGATGATTTGTAGCAGGATATCGAATAGTCTATCAATAGTGAAATGATTCTTCGAGCAAGTATTATCGATTCGATGTTGGATATCACTGAAGGTACATCCCATCCAACGGTGACAATGAGGCCCACAATCAAACCTACGATGGACCAGCCAGGCGAATCCGTTTTAGTGCCGATACAAACATTTTGGCAATTGCTGTCCCTTGAGGCTTCGGAGAGACCTTTGCCCAATCCAACCCCGTAAAAAAGGTAACTATATGGATTATTCCTGGCTAATGTTTGATGCCGATGGCACGCTATTTGACTATGATCGGGCCGAAACAGCAGCTTTGCAGACTACCTTAACTCACGTTGGCCTAAAATTCGATGACCAGATCTTGTTAACCTACAGGCAAATAAACGGCCGAATGTGGCAGGAGTTTGAACAAGGATCAATGTCCCAGGAGCGTTTGAAGAGCGAAAGATTTCGTATCTTATGTAAGGAACTAAACGTAGATCTCGATTATGAACAGATGAGCCGCCTGTATCAATCCAACTTGGCACAAGGAACCTACTTAATCGATGGTGCTAATGAGTTGCTCGAGGAATTAGACGGTCGCTACCAACTTGCACTCATTACTAACGGTCTGAAGGATGTTCAACGACCACGAATTGCTGACTCAATGATTCGGGATCGTTTCTCGACTATCGTTATCTCAGAAGAGGTTGGGGTAGCTAAGCCTGATAGCAAGATTTTCGATATTGCATTTCAACAAATGAATCATCCCCAAAAGAACAAGGTCATAATTATAGGTGATAGCTTGTCGTCGGACATAGCTGGGGGCATAAATTATGGCATTGACACCTGTTGGTTCAATCCGACTGGGAAGGAAATTCCATCTGGGATGGCTATAAGTTATGTGATTCGAGCTTTAAATGAGCTCCTGGAGTTGCTCTAAATATCACCCTTTTGGGATTGAGGAGTTCGCCTCAACGCATTCTCCGGCAAAATTAAGAATTACAACGCTTTTTTGGTACGCGTGAGTTGGTTGCTTTTTTCATTATGCTGATAAAGGATACAGTCAGAAAAGTCTCGCTACTTGCATCTTAATCTCACGGGCAGTTAGAAGTGCCTATCCCGGTAGTGGGCTAAGCATTCCTTTTCTACAATGATCAATGTTTGTCACGTTACTCTTACGGCTTCAACTAGTCTCTACTGGGTATTTCCTTCTTGGAGCTGGATTTCTTAAAGCTAAAACTATACTTTCTTGTTTGACTAATCGTCTTAGTGAAAGTCAACCCAGGAGCCAGAAGCGCGACCCTGAAACTTGGCAGTGGTCGCATTGTAAATGATCATCCCATCGACAGGAGACAAGGCGTTTCGTTGGGTGGTGGTGATTCCTGAGAGACGACAAACCTTAAAGCCTCGGATCTGCTCGGCCGATATGATGGTCACGTCGCCGGCCGTATCAAGCGTTAGATAAACTTGGCCAACGCTAGCATGGGCAGCTCCATCATCGGTGATGGGCGTAAAGGTGAGCGAGGCTTCGTGATTGCTGCTGTCTTTACCCTGGCTGACTATTTGTAATTGGCTGGTTTGGCTGTTTACCTGAGAACAAAGTTTGAATATGACATCGCTTTCGTCGGTTATTTTTAGTTGATTGGGTGTGTCTGTTCCGGCCGCGTTGAGGGAGGCCCACAGACTGTGATCAAAGCTTTGCAGGAGGTCATTACCCCTATAGGAATCCTGATGATGCCCTCGTTTAACCACGGCAGCATCTTTGAACCCGGTAAATCCGGCCTTTACGATCCGCTGACTAGCCCTACAGTCAATGGCATTATCCCCCAGTTTTTCTGACAAAGCCCCGGCGTTTATCGTAGCCTGAATCCCAGCCATCCCTTTGCCTGTTGGGGTAAGAATGCCCAGCATTATCTCGAAAACCACCACCGGACCTTGACCTTAGGCCCTGACTCCCCGTTAGGATTGCTCGCTCAGGATGGCGGATATGGATTGCTTTTAGGCGTTTATTATGAAGTCAACACCCTTCATCATGTGGCCGAATATTTGAATGACGCACCCTGTCTTGGTTTCCGCACTCGCACTTGTCCGGTGAAGTTGGCCGACAGCCGCATCGTTCAAGGCCGAACCTGGACCTACCGGGTTAGCTCCTGTCCGATAACCGACAAGATACGTTATGCCCGGGAAATGCAGGAATGGGGCTTGGAAAGGATGACGACTATCAGTCGAAGCCGGGCCATCCTTTTCAAGCTGCAGGTCTGCCTGGACCTAATTCTTGAGCTGCTCCAAACGGGGATTGATGATTTTCCAGCCTGTCACCATTGTCTCATAGGGCCTTCAACCAAGGGGATGGCTATTACCAGCGACTGGGATCGGGCTAAAGGGCAACTACTTCCGACATCTGATGCCTGGGGCTACTAACTCGATAACCTCCGTGACACGGCCGGTAACGTTCCTATAATTTGATAAAAAACATCATTCGCCATGAGCGAACATGATTGTTATTGTTGACAAGTGTTTGCAAATTCTGTACGATATTCGGGAACGTGCAATTTCTTGCATTTTGTTGTGCGATAACGCTCATTACTACTGTGACTAGCAGATCCTTTTTTGTGACTGCCGGATGAAGATTAGTATCGTCACCGATGAAGTCAGTGCAGATCCAGAAACCGCCATCGAACTGGGTGCTGAATGGGGGGTGTCGGCTTTTGAGTTGCGTGGCTTTGGTACTGATCGCGTTCCGCTGCTGAATCCGTTTCAGAAGAGCCGAATCCATGAGTTACTGGATGCCTACGATGTCGAAATTGTGGCCATATCTCCAGGTTTGTTCAAATGCCCTTTTCCCATTGGCCAACGCGATCGCTTTCCTCTGCGCACTTTCGATCGAGATCTCTACCAACAATGGCGCCAACCGCGGGATGTGGTCAAGTATCACCAGGAAGAGCTTCTACCCTTATCCATCGAGTTTGCCAGGGAGATTGGAGCGGGAAAGATCGTCGCTTTTGGCTTCGAGCGTGACACCCAATCGGCGATGACTGTACCTGAGGAAGTATTGACGGCTATCTGGCAAGCGGCCGAACAAACCGCAAACGCCGGCCTGGAACTGGTGATCGAAGTGGAGGCCGAATATTGGGTTGATACCGGGAAGAATGCTGCGGAAATAATGCGGACTGTAAACCATCCTGCTCTAGGTATCAATTGGGATCCTGGCAATGCGCTTGTCGCTGGTGATAGGCCATACCCAGATGGTTATGAAGCCGTTCGCGAATTCATAAAACATGTGCATTTCAAAGATGTCGCCTTTAATCCTGACGGCAGCTACCGATACGCGATTGAAGGAGATATTAATTGGTTGGGTCAAATAGGCGCACTGATTAGAGATGGTTACGATGGTTTCGTTTCGGTTGAGACGCACATGGAGCCAAAGGTTCGCTGCGCCCGGGCCATGACTGAACGCCTACAACAACTCGTGGTAAAAACCCGATCATGATAGGTGGAAAAATACCAGTTCCCAATATGGTCGCGAAAGAGGAGATCTTATGGTCGATATCAATCTGAAAGGCATGCTTCCGGCAGCCATCTTGCCAATGACGGCCGATTACAGACCCGATTACGACGCTTTTGCTCGTTATCTTGATTGGCTCATTTCGGAAAATGCCATTTCCCTGGCCATCAACATGGATACGGGTGAAGGTCCACAACTGACTATCGAAGAGAGACGTCGGGCAGCCGAGGTTGCCGTAGAAGTTGCAGACGGATCCTGCACGGTAGTGGCTGGTGTCATGGGCACTACGACCAATGGCGCCGTTGACATGGCCAAGATATATCGCGATGCTGGGGTTGATGGTCTCGTCGTCTTCCCCAACGCTGCTTTTCGCAATCAGCCTCTCGACCCTCGCATCCCGGTGGATTACCATGAAACGATTGCCCGGGAAACAGGCTTGCCGATCATCCTCTTCCAATTGGCGCCGGTTTTTGGGGGCGTCAATTTTACCCGGGAAACGCTGCTTCATCTCCTGGAAATCCCCCAGGTTATGGCGATAAAGGAAGCCTCATTTGACGCCCAGTACTTCGCCTTCACCAAAGAGACGCTGGATATGGCCGGGCGGCCGATCACCTTATTGACCGGCAATGATCGATTCATTACCGAGAGTTTCTTGCTTGGCGCCGAAGGCGCTTTGTTGGGCTTTGGAGCCATTGGCTGTGGCATGGTGGCCGACATGATCCAGGCTTTTGCCAATGGCGATTTTGAAGCTGGGGTCGCCATGAAGCCTCGCGTGCAGGGCTTTGCCGATGTGATTTACGCCGATCCGGTGTTGGATTACCGGGCGCGGTGCAAAGTTGCCTTGGCCCACATCGGCCTTCTTAGGCAAGATCAAACATATGTCCGTCCGCCATTATTGCAGATAACGCCCGAAGAATCCGAACGCCTTCGCTTGGCTCTCGAGGAAGCTGGCATGATGATGATGGAAAAAGCATAATGTTTGTCCGGCAAGTCAGCAGCCGATTTGATTAGCAGGTATCACATGTTGAAATCGACCAGGCACACGCAGATTCGACAATTGGTAAACGCCAATGGTCATGTGACCGTTCAACAATTGAACCAACTCCTCAACGTAAGCGAGGCGACTGTTCGCCGCGATCTGGATGAGTTGTCTCAAGATGGGCTGGTACACCGGACGCATGGTGGCGCCGTTAAGATAGAACAGGCCGGCAGAGAACCGCCGATCCTGCTGCGCCAGAGCGAATTCGAGGAAGAAAAACGACGGATTGGTCACCTTGCCGCTTCTATGGTTAAGGAGGGGCAAACCATCTTTTTAGGAAGCGGGTCCACCGTCCACGAGATTGCCAGTAAGCTGCACTGTGTATCTAATCTGACCGTCATTACCAACGCCATTAACGTCGTTAACGAGTTGGTAGACTGTGAAAGCGTCGAGCTAGTGGTCATAGGCGGCATGTTACGACAGAGCGAGCTCTCAATGGTCGGGCACATTGCAGAAGCAGCGATAAGAGAACTCCGGGCTGATAAAGTCTTTATGGGTATGCGCGGCGTTCATCCGTTACACGGTTTTACCGGCGACTATCTTCCCGAGGCAACCACCGACCGGACGATCATGGGTATCGCTCCTTGCAATGTAATCGTGGTTGACCACTCCAAGTTAGACCAGGTAAGCACGATGTTTTTGGCGCCAATCACGGCCGCCCAGATCCTGATTACCGATAAAGACGCGCCGCAGGAATCTGTAGTCGCCCTTGAAGAAATGGGGCTGACAGTACTTTTGGCTTGATAGATTGAACAGGATAGGTCAAGTTCATTCAATGAAAGATATTTACCTTCAGGAATACCAACCCAGAGCGCGACTATTCACAAAGACGACCGAGGTTTCTAAGCCGCGATTTCCGGTCATCGATGCCCATAATCACCTGGGTGATTCGTTCGGCGGGGGCTGGGATAAACGGCCGGTTGCCGAGCTTCTTGATGTCTTGGATGAAGCCGGCGTGCAATCCTATGTGGATTTGGACGGCGGCTGGGGTGAGGAAATCCTTCACCGGCACCTGGATCATTTCAAAGCGGCCGCGCCAGAGCGATTCCTGGTTTTCGGCGGCGTCGATTGGGATGCTTGGTCCGGGCAAGGCAATGGCTTTGGTGAGTGGGCCGCCCAGAGGCTCAGAGCCCAGGCATCGGCCGGCGCCCAAGGGCTCAAGATTTGGAAGAAGTTCGGCCTCCAGGTTCGTGATCATCTCGGCCAACTTGTCGCCGTAAACGATCATCGATTGGACCCGATTTGGTCAACGGCTGGCGAACTCAACCTGCCGGTTATGATTCACGTTGCCGATCCGGTAGCCTTCTTCGATCCCCTGGACAACCATAATGAACGATGGGAAGAGCTGCACAACCACCCCGATTGGCACTTCCCTGGCCCGCCACATCCATCATTCCAATCAATCATGGATGATCTAGCCGACCTGGTAATCTGCCACCCGAATACGACGTTCATCGGCGCTCATGTCGGCTGTTATTCCGAAAATTTGGGCTGGGTCAGCGAACTGCTTACGCGTTGTCCAAATCTTTACGTGGACATCAGCGCTCGAATCAGCGAATTGGGTCGTCAACCCTATACCGCTCGTCGCTTCTTTCTGAAACACGCCGACCAGATTCTTTTTGGAACCGATATGGGGCCCAATCTAGAAACCTATCGAATTTATTACCGATTTCTTGAAACCGATGACGAATACTTCAACTACGGCACAGCTACTATTCCTGGGCAGGGACGCTGGTTCATTTATGGTCTGTACTTGCCCGACGACGTTTTGGAGAAGGTCTACTTCTTGAACGCTCATCGCCTACTTCCAATTGATAAGTGAGGAATCATGAGTAACAACGGTCAATATACCTTTGCCGAGATCAGGTCACAGCCATCGATCTGGGAACAAGTTCTTCAAACCTATAGGGCAGACCAGGCCACTGTTTTGGAAGGCTGGAATCGACTCAGTCCAAGCAATGTCTTGTTCACTGGCTGTGGCTCTACCTATTATCTTTCCCAAACAGCAGCGGCCCTGTTTCAAAGTTTGACCGGCGTGCCATCCAGAGCTTTGCCCTCTTCTGAGTTCCTTTTCTTCCCAAATCATGTGCTTTTGAATCCGGGAGAAACTTTATTAGTAGCCATCTCGCGGTCGGGCACGACGACGGAGACGCTTCAGGCTGTTAACCAGTTTCGGGCTAAGGGTGGTCGCGCCGTCTGGGCAATCAGTTGTTACCCAGAGCACGATCTAGCCCAGATTAGTGATTTGACCTTGTTAGCCGAGGCTGCCCATGAGCAAAGCATTGCCCAAACACGATCGTTTAGCAGCATGTTGTTATTAGCCAAGGCCCTTACCGCTACCGTTGCCGGTATCGAGATCTCGCCACTCGATAATCTACCGATTGTCCTACGTCAGGTACTTGAGAATACGGCTGATATCGTTGAAGGGCTTGGCAGGAGACTTGACCTGCAACGAATGTCTTTCCTGGGTTCAGGTTTCCAGTACGGCATTGCCGCTGAAGCGATGCTCAAAATGAAGGAAATGTCGCTGACCAATAGTGAGGCATTTCACTTCATGGAGTTCCGCCATGGACCGATGTCGATGGCTAACGAACAATCGCTGGTGGTGGGTTTGGTTAGCGAAAAAGCCCGGGCTCACGAAGAGCAGGTACTATTAGAAATGGCCCAACTTGGCGCCGAAACACTTGGCCTCAATACGCTATCGAACAGTTGCTGCCACTACCTGGTAGGCTTTAATGCCAGCCTGCCGCCATGGACTTTACCGGCTTTGTATTTACCACCATTGCAATTATTGGCCTATTACCGGGCGATTGCCAAGGGCCTGGATCCCGATAATCCGCGTAACCTTGAGGCGGTCGTTTCACTCGATCCGGCGACCTTCGCTACTGCCTAAACTGCATTCAATGCAAGATCGACCGAAGGAGGTGATATTAAGATCATCCGATAAAAGTACAGAGTGTACCATTTTTGCTTCACTATTTTTAGGAAACCTATCAGCTGAGAAAGGAGTAGAGAAGTCATGAGGAAGTTCCTTGTTTTGTTAAGTTTGTTACTGGTTACAGCCTTAGTTTTGGCGGCATGTGGTGGCGGGGAAGAGCCTGCGGCGACGGAAGCGCCTACGCCGGTCGAAGAAGCACCAGCCGAAGAAGAAATGCCGGCTGAAGAAGAAATGCCGGCCGAAGAGGAAGTTGAACTGACATTCAGCGTTTGGGGTGATCCGGAGGAGTTGGCGATCTTGCAGGAGATCGCTGATGATTTTCAGGCTGAGAACCCGAATGTCAGTGTCACGGTGACCGTATCCGACTGGGATACGTATTGGGATAAACTGCAGACCACCTTGGCCGGCGGTAACCCACCCGATGTCTTTGCCATGGACGCGCCTCTGTATCCCGACTATCAAAGCCGCGGCGTTCTGCTCAACTTGCAGGACCTCATTAACCGTGACGGCTTCGACCTATCAGCGTACTATCCTGAATCTCTCGTATGCTACGATACGGCCGATGGTTATTACGGTTTACCCAGGGACATTCAGCCCAGCGTCATGTACATCAACACCGACATGTTCGACGAAGCAGGCATCTCCTATCCTGAGGATGGTTGGACCTGGGATGATATGCTCGAGATCGGCCAACAATTAACTAAGGACACCGACGGCGACGGCACCATCGATCAATATGGTCTTTGGGCCGATATCTGGGACATGGAATTGCTTTGGGGTGCCATGATCTGGCAGTTTGGCGGCGAAATCCTCAACGAGGACTTCACCCAAACTTTACTGGCTGATGATGGCGCGATGGACGCCTGGCAGACCATTTACGACATGATCTTCGAATCTGGCATGATGCCCGATCCAAGCGTAGCCGAACAATTTGGCGATCCCTTCGAATCCGGTAATGCTGCCATGACCCCGGCCGGTCACTGGGTTGTGCCTTACTATGGCAATGTCGACTTCAATTGGGATGTCGTACCGCTTCCTCAAGGGGTCAACAAGAAATCGATGGTCAACAGCGTTGGCTTCGTCATCTCCAAAGACTCCGAGCATCCGGAAGAAGCCTGGGCATTCTTGAAGCACTTGGTTGGCGAGCCCGGTCAGACCAAGATAACCGCCCTCGGCCTAGGCGTTCCTTCCTTGCCGGCCATCGCCAATAGCGATGCTTATCTGAATCAACCAACGGCCGATATCAATCACCAACTGTTCCTGGACACCATGGATTACTCTCGTGTGAAACCCTGTTTCCGTGGTTACGATGAATGGGGCACCTTGATTGGTGACGGCATGTTCTCCGTTTGGATAGGTGAAGCTGGCTTGCAAGAGACGTTGGACGATCTGGTTCCGCAAGCAGATGTGATATTGCAGGAAGCATCTCAGTAAACTGCTCGACTTGGGTGACTGAATCACCGGTTTCCCGACCCAGCGGTTAAACGTTCGTTAGATTCTGGGGCCTGTGGCGGGTTGAACTCGCCCGGGCCCCAGAATTCCTGAAAGCCTGGAGCTCATGATGCAGAAAAGTGGATTACGACCGATGCGGGGCGAACTCATTTGGGTTTGGGTTTTCCTGGCTCCAACGTTGATTGGCTTGCTACTTGGTACCCTCGGTCCGGTATTGGCAGCTATCGGTATTAGTTTCACCGATTGGGACGTCATCACCCGGCCTGTTTTTGCCGGATTAGACAACTACAAGAAGTTAGTTGCCGACCCAACATTCAGCAAAGCTCTGGTCAACACCTTGTATTACGTGGGCATCATGGTGCCTGTATCCACCGTCCTGGCCCTTTTTTTCGCCTTTTTGCTGAATCAGAAATTGCGGGCTGTAACCTGGTACCGGACCGCCTATTTTTTACCTGTCGTCTCGTCGACGGTAGCCGTTGCCCTGGTCTGGTCTTGGATCTATGCCAAAGATTTCGGCATGTTAAATTTTATTCTACGGCAGGTAGGCGTGGATCCTGTGGGTTGGTTGTCGAGTACGACCTGGGCCATGCCGGCTGTGATCATCATGGCCATTTGGGGAAATCTGGGCGCCGGTATCGTGATATTCCTCGCCGGCCTGCAATCCATCCCAGAATCCTACTATGAAGCCGCCAATGTCGACGGGGCAAACGGAACTCAAAAGTTATTCCGCATCACTGTGCCGCTCATCACACCTAGTCTGTTCTTTTATTTCATCATCACCATGATCGATGCCTTCCAGACCTTTGAATCGATATACATCATGACTCGTGGCGGCCCGGTCAACTCGACGACAACTATCGTTTATTACATCTACCGCAATGGTTTTCGGAATTTTAAGATGGGTTATGCCAGTTCCCAGGCCATCGTCTTATTCCTGGTCATCATGGTTCTGACTCTGGTCTACTGGCGGCTCCAAGAGAGATGGGTGGTGTACGATGTCTAGTACCAATGCGACTGAGGCGACTCCTTCCAGTCGGAAACAATCCCTAACCTCTTTCCGTGTCAATACCTGGCAGAGTCAGCGTCTTCAGCAGCGAGTGACCCACACCCTTAGCCACATTATTTTAATCTGTGGGGCTATCGTAATGGTTGTGCCGTTCCTGTGGATGCTTTCCACCTCCTTTAAAGCGCCGGGACAAACATTTGTCTACCCACCCGAATGGATCCCGGATCCAATTGTCTGGGAAAATTATCCGGACATGTGGAAGGCACTACCCTTTGGCAAATTTTTTATCAATAGCGTCAAGATTGCCGGCCTGACGACCATCGGCCAGTTGTTGACTTGCTCCATGGCTGCCTTTGCCTTCAGCATCCTGAAATTCCGCGGCCGCGAGATCCTATTTTTGCTGCTAATCGCCACGCTAATGATACCTTACCAGGTCACCCTCATTCCAACCTTCATCCTGTTTTCCAAGATAGGTTGGGTAGGCACGCACCTACCGCTTTGGGTGCCTGCTTTTTGGGGTGGCGCCTTTGGCACATTTTTGTTACGCCAGTTCTATTTGACCATTCCGATTGATCTCGCAGAATCGGCCCGCATTGATGGGGCCAGCATCTGGCAAATTTTTCGTCACATCTACATACCGTTGTCAGGTCCGGCAATGGCTGCCCTAGCGATTTTTACCTTCATGTGGTCCTGGAATGATCTGCTGAATCCCTTGATCTATGTCACTGAACTAGACCAGCTAACACTGACTATCGGATTGAGCTTCTTCCAAAACCAATATGGAGGCAAGTGGACTTTGATGATGGCTGGCGCCGTTGTAAGCATCCTGCCCATCTTGGTCATATTCTTCTTCGCCCAAAAGTATTTCATTCAAGGCATCGCCATGACGGGCCTCAAACGCTAAGCGTACTGGAGCAACTATGAGTGATCAGAAACCGGTCGGCCTGGCCTTGTTTGGGCCAGGTGGCTTTGGACACGAACGGGCGCGGGCAATGCACAACTCTTCGTTGGTGGAATTTGTTGCCTGTTATTCGCCCATCGAAGCAGAACGATTAGCCTGTGAACGTGAATTTGGCGCTCGCGCGGCCGTCAGCGAGGACCAGATCTGGAATGATCCGACGATAGATGGGGTTGTCCTGTCGACGCCAAACCAACTGCATTGGCAGCAAGCCCGCCAGGCGGCCTCTAGCGGCAAACACGTTTTCGTAGAAAAACCATTGGCTCCATCGGTTGCCGAAGCCCTACAGATCGTCGAAGCCTGTGATAAAGTAGGCGTCAGCCTAATGGTCGGCCACAACGCCCGTCGCCGGAACCGCATTCGGACGATGAAACGTTACCTGGACGCAGGCGATATAGGCCAGCCATTGGTTGCCGAAGCCAATAACTCACACGCCGGCGGCCTGACTATCCAGCCCGATGACTGGCGTTGGTCAAGAGCAAATTGCCCCGGCGGGCCAATGAGCCAGTTGGGCGTGCATCATGCCGATACGTTGCAATATTTGATGGGCCCGGTCGCGCGCGTTTCCGCTTGGCAGCGACGGCTGGCTATTACTGCCGAAATCGATGATGTCACTACCACCCTCTTGGAATTTGAGAATGGGACGCTAGGCTATATCGGTGCTCATTATGCCGTGCCCGACATCCGCTACGTCTTTATCCTGGGCACCCACGCCAACATCCGCTGGGATCGGGCGCTAGGCATGGTCCTCGAAAGTGAGCGCGGCCGCGAACAAATCCCCATCGAAGAGGTCGATACGATTCAGGAAGAAATCGATGAATTCGCCCGTTGCATCGCTACCGGCGAACCCCCTGAAGTAAGTGGTCAAGAAGGCTTAGCTGCCGTCGCCGTGATCGAGGCCGCCGTTCTTTCAAATCAACGAAGGCGGCCTGTCGATATCGCTGAACTATTAGGATGAAAACAGCATGAGATTTGGCCTGATCCCCGTCGAAGACTCCCGTTATTTCGCTGAATCACTGCGCCAGGTGGAGTTGGCCGAGATGCTTGGTTTTGACTCCGTCTGGTTAGAGGAACATCATGGCACCAGCGGACACTACCACCCCTCGCCGTTCATCTACCTGGCAGGCTATGCGACCAGGACTGAACATTTGACCTTAGGCACCGATATCGCCATTTTACCCCTCTACCATCCCGTGCGCGTCGCCGAGGATGTGGCCCAACTTGACGTGATGTCCAACGGCCGTGTCATTCTCGGCGTAGCCATCGGCTACCGTCCGCAAGAGTTCGACGCCTTTCAAACTCCGCTGGATGGGCGCGGCGCTCAATTTGTGGAGATGATCAAGCTGATCCAGCAGTTATGGTCCGGGGAAAAAGTGACCTTTGAGAGCCAGCGTTACCCGTTGAAAGAATTCAGCTTGGAACCGCGTCCAGTCCAGCGACCCCGCCCGCCGATCTGGCTGGGCGGCTGGGGAAAACTGGCCCTCAAACGGGCGGCCGTTTTAGGCGATGCCTGGGTTCCCGGTCCTACGGCAAACCTGGCCAAGCTGAAAGGGGCTCAGGAACAATACCATGGCCATTTAGCAGAGTTGGGGATCCGGCCAAACGAACGGGAACGTCCCTTAACTCGCGACGTAATCATCGCCGGAAAACAAGCCCAGGCCGAGGAACTGGCCGAACGCTTCCTTATGCCCGCTTACCGTGATGAATACAGCAGCTGGGATCACCCGCTCATCGGCACGTCCGACGCGACGGCGACTGATCGGCTAGCCGAACTACGTCGTGATCGATTCATTATCGGCGACCCCGATCAAGTGATCGAGCAAATCAACTACTTTGAAGACCATTTCGGCATGGATCACTTGATCTGCCGCTTGCATTTTCCGGGAATGCTGCCAGAAATGGTAACCGAGTCTATAAGGCTCATTGGCAAAGAAGTGATCCCGGCTTTTGCTGAATGATAAACTTATGATCAATATCGGGTTTCTTGGTGCAGGGGATATCGCTGCTGTGCATGCGGCCGCAATCAAGACAATAAATGATGCCAGGCTGGCGGCCATAGCTGACGTAGACCCCGAACGAGCCAGGCTCCTGGCCGGCAAACACGGCGCAGTCGTCTTTTCTGACCTGGAAGCATTGCTACGATCTCCAGGCCTGGATGTCCTTTACATCTTAACGCCACCAGAAGGGCATGCCCGGCAGATAATAGCGGCCGCCGCAGCTAGGATACCCATTGTCTGCGAGAAGCCATTGACAGTTACCTTGGATGAGGCTGACCAGGCTATTGCCGCTTGCAAGCGGGCCGGCCTGCCTTTGATGACCGGGCTGTCTCACCGCTACCATCCCTTGGCGGCTCTGGCTAAGGAGTTGTTGCAGAGTGGCGAGTTGGGGGATTTTGTGGCTGCCTGGTCCCATCGCCTGATCCATCTGCCTGTATCCCCCAATTCCTGGCTAAACGACCTGCGAGTTGGAGGTGGGCTGACATTGCAATATGCCATGCATGATTTAGATTGGCTTAGCTGGTTGGGCGGCGACGTCGCCGGGGTTTCAGCTCAAGAAGCCCATACCAATCCTGAGCTAAACATCGAGGATAACCTATGGGCTTTGCTGCAATTCAGGAATGGCGGCAGCGGGAACATCGGCCTGAGTTGGTCGGTCCCATCGGCCTGGACCGAGAGAGGTCTCATCGGCAGCCAAGGCAATCTGCGTATTATTGAACAAAAGCGACTGGTGGGAAGGCTGGCCGACGGCCGCGAATTAGCCGAAGACCTCGGTGATGATTATGACTGGTTTGATGTTTTTGTCAGGGAGAGCCGGGATATTGTCCGCCGCTTGCAGCAGGGCCAACCCTTCTCAATCAGCGGCGATGACGGCCGGCGAGCATTGGAAATTACTTTGGCCGTCCAAAAAGCGGCAAAGACGGGAAAGATGATCCATAGTCCATTGGGCAATGATTTACCTCTGGAGAATAACTCTTGAAACGATTCGATTACTTAGCACCTAACAATCTGGGTGAAGCGCTGGAAATGCTGGCCCAGCGCCCAGAGGCCGCACCCTTGGCAGGTGGCACCAATGTCCTTGTCCAGATAAAAGAGGGACACCGCTCCGAAACAGCACTGCTTAGCCTCAAGCGACTTTCGGATCTGAACCATATCTCGCATGGTGATGAACCGCCCCATGGATTAGTGATCGGCGCGGCCGTGACCATGAAGCGCATCGCCGCCGATCCCTGGATTCGTCAGCGTTATGCGGCCTTAGCTACGGCCGCCGGACTCATCGGCTCGGTCCAAACCCGTAATATGGCCACTGTGGGCGGCAACCTGTGTAATGCCTCCCCTTCGGCAGATACGGCGCCGCCCTTGTTGGCTTTTGGAGCCCAGGCCGTTCTGGTAAGCCTCAGAGGCGAGCGCATCATCCCCCTGAACGATTTCTTCACTGGTCCCGGCAGTACGTTGCTTCAAGCGGATGAGTTATTGAAAGAACTTGTCGTCCCAGCGCCGGCTATAGGGACGGGCTCAGCCTATGTGCGCCACATCCCGCGTGCGGTGATGGATATCTCCGTTGTCGGCGTCGCGGCAGCGGTCACTCTCAAGGATGACAAATCCATCCGGCATGCGCGTATTGCTTTGGGCGCGGTGGCTCCGACACCTATCCGTGCCTGGGCAGCCGAAGATTTATTAACCGGTCAAATACCGGCCGACAGCTTGTTTGCCGAAGCTGGGCAAGCAGCCGCCAGAGAAGCCAAACCGGTCGATGATGTTCGAGCTTCCGTAGCCTACCGGTGCCATCTGGTCAACATACTTACCCAGGATGCCCTGCGTCAAGCTATTATGAATGTTAAATACCAAGATGAGCGATAAAGTGAATAGTTACGATCTGAATGTGACTGTGAATGGCAAGCCGGTCCTGGCAGCCATCGAACCCCATATAACTTTGCTGGAATTTCTGCGTGATACGCCAGGTCTGAGCGGCACTAAGGAGGGCTGCAGCACCGGTCACTGTGGAGCCTGTACTGTATTGGTGAATGGCGAACCAATTTCCTCCTGCCTGATGCTGGCGGCCGAGGCTGATGGGCGAAATATCCTCACGGTGGAAGGGCTGAGCGATAATGGCGATCTGCATCCAATTCAGGCTGCTTTTATAAGTGAAGGTGGGCTCCAGTGTGGCTTCTGTACCTCAGGCATGATGCTCACTGCCATCGCCCTGCTGGAAACGAACCCCAAGCCGACAGAAGCTGAAATTAGAATGGGTCTCTCCGGCAACCTGTGTCGCTGTACCGGCTACCATAAAATCGTTGTAGCGGTCCGACTGGCGGCGGAGGAGTTGAGCCATGGCCGATAAAAAAGCCGTCGGTCAATCCTTACCTCGCATCGACGCCATGGAAAAAGTTCGCGGTCAGGCCATCTTTGCCGCCGACATCAAGTTGCCTGGGTTGATAGTGGGTAAATTTCTACCCAGCCCCCACGCGCACGCCGAGATATTGGCTATAGATACCTCCAAGGCTGAAACCTTACCTGGCGTGCGAGCCGTAATCACGGCGTCCGACGTTCCAGATACTGCCGTTTACAATCCAGCCTCCCGCTTTCATGGTTTTCTGGCACGACGGTTCGCGGTCTTTGCCGGGCAGGCAATAGCTGCCGTCGCTGCCGACGATTTGGCCACTGCTGAAGAAGCATTAGATCTCATTGAAGTGACGTACCAGCTTCTGCCGGTAGTTCATTCGTTCGAGGAAGCATTGCGGCCGGATTGTGTACCTGTGATGCATGGCAGCGCAACCGCTTCCGGCGATAGCACAGCACATACTCAGGTCATCATCACTGATAAAAACTCGGCCGGATCTGATGAAGAAATCGATCGATCGCCCAACGTCGCCGATGAGAATGTTTTCTCTCATGGGGATTTGGAATCAGCCTTTGCCCAATCAGATGCGATCGTCGAGTATTCTTATACCGTGCCCACGGTTCACCAAGGCTATATCGAGCCCCATGCGGTCACGGCTCATTGGGACCGGCCGGATCATGTGACCGTTTGGGAATGCGTTCAAGGGGCCTTCGACGCCCGCAACCTCATCGCCGAAACTCTGGGTATGCCCCATGGCAAAATTACCCTCAATTCGACCGAAATCGGGGGCGGATTTGGTGGCAAAGGAGAAGGCATTTTCGCCCCCCTGGCTGTGCTCTTGGCCAAGAAAGCCGGGCGCCCCGTCCAGCTGGTATTGACCCGGCAGGAGGAGTTAATTGGCGCCAACCCTGCTCCTTGTTCGCTGATACGGCTCAAAGCCGGTGCCACGCAAGATGGTTCCTTGACAGCCGTGGAAGCGGACATCCTGGTGGATGCCGGCGCCTTTCCGACTGGCTGGATCATGAGCAACATCACCGCCACATTGCGGGACAACTATCGCTTTCAGGCCTGGCATTTACGCGGCCGGGAAGTTTTGACCAATAAAGCCAGCGTCACCTCCTATCGAGCGCCCGGATCTCCTAACCTCTCCTTTGCCATCGAGTCTCACATCGATGAATTGGCCCACCGCCTGGGAATCAACCCGATGAGCTTCCGCCAACAGAATGTGATTCGCAAAGGGGATCCCTTGACGAACATGGAACCACAGTCGCCAATTGGGGCCGAAGAGGTGCTTGCTGCCCTCGCCAAACACCCTGCCTGGACTCAACCGGCCTATGAACGATTAGGCGTCGATGGCTTATTACATGGTCGCGGCCTGGCATTGGGCAGTTGGGCCGGCGGTACGGGGCCGGCCGGAGCTCTGGCCATCCTCGATGCCGGTGGGCAAATTCGCATTGTTCTTGGAACCGTCGACCTGAGCGGATCCTTTACCAGCCTGGCCCAAATCGCCGCTGACGCCATTGGGACCTCTTACGATCAAGTTGTGATCAGCAAGGCCAGCCCCGATTTCGCGCCTTTTGCACCCATGAGTGCCGGAAGCCAAACGATTTATGCGATGGGAGCGGCGGTGAAGGAGGCTGCCCTCGATCTGCGAGCAAAAATATTTCATTATGTGGCCCATGATTTCCAGGTGAACGAAAACGAACTAGGTGTTGATGAAAAGGGTGTGTACTTATTAGCTCAACCGAGTAAGCGCCATGCCTTCGAAACGCTATACCAGTTGGGTACCCAGTGGTTCGCGGAATATGGTCCCCTGGTTGGCCAGGGATCGGCGCCCCAGCGTCAACGGGCACCTGGTTATGCTGCCTGCATCGCCGACGTTACGGTAAATCCACGAACAGGGAAGGTTAATGTGAATCATCTCGCGGTTGCCCAAGATGTTGGCAAAGCCATTAACCCCCTTCTAATCGAGGGGCAAATGCAGGGTGGCGTCACCCAATCGATCAGTATGGCCCTGTGGGAAGAGCTGCTTTACGATCAGGAAGGTCAGGTTCGTAATCCCAGCTTGCTTGATTACCGCATGCCAACAGCGGGCGATGTACCCATGATTGATACAATTATTGTGGAAGTGCCCGGTGGCGATGGTCCTTATGGAGCAAAACTGGTTGGCGAACCGCCAATGGTTCCGGCTGTAGCCGCCGTCGCCAACGCTGTCACTGCGGCCATTGGCGCTAGAGTTTGTGATTTACCCATCACGCCAGAACGGATCTGGCGAGCACTTCACCGCGTTAATAGCGAAGATTAGGCGAGGCAAAATATTTCAAATGGCTCGACTTGAGGGCTGGTCAAGCAACCACTCCACAGAAGCAACCAAATCATTTTACTTTCTGTATTATGCTGCGGCCGCTGCTCTGATACCGTTTCTAGTCATCTATTATGAGCAGCTAGGTTTCTCTGGCCGAAAGATCGGTTTTCTAGCTGCTATTCCGCCGTTTATCATACTCATGAGCGCTCCTTTGTGGGGAGCCGCAGCCGATACGACAAAGCAGCACAAACGCCTGCTCATGATCGCCATAGCTGGCGCGCTTGTTGCCGTTTATCTCTTCTCTAGAACGACGGCCTTCGCCTGGATCATCCCCATGGTCGCCGTTTACGCCTTCTTCGCCGCTCCAATCATGCCCTTAGTTGATGCTTCGACGATGGATTGGTTGGCAGAGCAACGAAATTTATACGGCCGGATACGCCTATGGGGTGCCATTGGCTGGGGTGTTTCAGCGCCGTTGATCGGTTGGCTAATCGAGCGTAGTGGTATTCAGTGGTCCTTTTACGGTTATATCGCCCTGATGCTGGCTGGCCTGGTCGTGGCTTGGTTTCTGCCCATTCGTGAAACGTCAGCCCAACAACCATTCTGGAGCGGCCTGCGCCTGATCATCGACAACAGGCAGTGGCTGCTATTTCTGGCGGTCGTCTTTATTAGCGGCATGTGCATGGCAATTGTCAGCAATTTTTTATTTCTCTATATGAACGATCTGGGGGCAAGCAAAACGCTGATGGGCCTTGCCTTGACCTTCGCCACCATCAGTGAGTTGCCGATTTTGTTTTATTCAAATCGTTTACTCAATCGCTGGGGAGCCCGAGGGTTGATGCTCATCGCCCTATCAGCTTATGTTGTGAGAGCGCTGGCCTATACGATTGTTCCCGATCCACGGATGTTTCTGGCAGTGCAGCTCTTACATGGGCTAACCTTCTCAGGCATGTGGGTGGCGGGCGTCTCTTACGCTTACAGCATGGCCCCTGATGGGTTTGGGGCGACGGCCCAGGGTTTGTTTTCGGGTGTTTTATTGGGCTTAGGCGGCATCGCTGGAGGATTGATAGGCGGCATTCTATATGATGAACTTGGTGCAGTGGCTATGTTTCGTTGGGCAGCGATAGCTGCATTGCTGGGGTTAGTGGTTTTTACCCTGTTCAGTCGTGATGCCGCCAAGAAAGAAGCAGCGCCAATAACCGTTGGAGGCATCGGAGATGACACAATTGGATGACAAAATTGTACTGGTTACAGGCGCCAGCCGGGGTATCGGCCGGGCTATCACCCTTCGCTTCGCAAGGGCGGGCGCAGATCTGGTTATTGTCGCCCGTAATCGCGAGGAGCTTCAAGAGTTGGGATCTGAGATCCGGGCGATGGGACGAGGCTGCCTGATCATGCCGACAGATTTGCGAGACCCGGCTCAAATTGAGGTCCTGGCCCGACAAGCATTTGAACAATTCGGCCGTATCGACATCCTGATCAACAACGCCGGCATCGGCTTTTGGGCGCCGGTTACCGAACTGACCCTGGATCAGTACGATGAGATGTTCTGTGTGAATATGCGGGCTGTATTTCTGCTAACCCAGGCCGTATTACCGCAGATGATCGAGCGAGGAAACGGGCATATCGTCAATATCGCCTCGACTTCCAGCCGCTGGACCTATCCGGAGGGAACACTCTATTGTGCCAGCAAATTTGCGCTTTTAGGCTTCAACGAAGCGCTGGCCAAGGAGCTAAGAACGACCGGGGTCCGGGTGACGGCCGTCTGCCCGGGTCAGGTCAATACCTACCTGGGCGGCAGCGGACCCCAAACCTGGGAGAAGGATATGCTGAGCGGCGAAGATGTCGCCGAACTGGCTTTCCAGGCCGTCACCCTACCACCCCACGCCATCGTGACCGAGATAGTTGTCTGGCCGCGGGCAGAGGCGTTTTGAGATGTTTGACGTCATAACCGTTGGCGAAGCGCTCGTTGAAATTATGCGGCCGGACCGGGATCAGCCTCTGGATTTGCCAGGCGAATTCCTCGGCCCTTTTGCCAGCGGCGCCCCGGCCATTTTTGCCGTCGCGGCAGCCAGGTTAGGGCTGGCGAGCGCCTTCATCGGTGGCGTTGGCGACGACGCTTTCGGCCGGCTGCTCCAGGCCCAATTGACCCAAGATAACGTTGATACCGCCGGCCTACGAATTGTGCCCGGCCGAAGCACTGGCATGGCATTTGTCGGTTACACCGAGTCTGGCGTCCGCGAATTTGTTTTTCACCTGCGTCATTCGGCCAGCAGCGTCATCAGCCTCGATTATCTGGCGGCAGATTATTTTTCCGGCGTCCAATGGCTACATCTCTCTGGTTCCGCTCTGGCACTAGGCGAAGCCGGACGAGCAGCTTGTTTCAAAGCCTTAGAATTAACCCTGGCAGCTGGCGGACGCCTCAGCCTGGATCCCAACCTGCGGCCAGAATTGATGCCGCCAGTCGAGGCTCGCCAGGCACTAGCGCCATATTTAGAGGTGGCCGATTTGATTCTACCAACAGCTGAAGAAGCTCGTTCACTGACTGGTGCCAATGATGATTGCCATGCTGCTCAGATATTGCTCGCTGAAAAGCAGGGCATCGTGGTCTTGAAGCGCGCAACCCAAGGTTGCACGGTTATCACCCAAAAAGCTAAACTGGACGTGCCGGGCTTTATAGTCGATGAAGTAGATCCAACCGGTGCCGGTGACTGTTTCAATGCCGCTTTTATTTTAGGTCTCAACTCTGGCTGGGATTTGGAGCGTGTGGCCAGATTTGCCAATACTGCCGGCGCGTTGGCTGTTACCCGGCAAGGGCCTATGGAAGGCGCGCCTGCGGTCCAGCAGATAGAGGCCTTCCTGGCTCAGACTGCCCGGGAACAAGCATAATAAAAGGATATGAATGTGGAGAAACGTAAGCTCGGCAAAAGCGGGATCGAAGTAACAACCATCGGCCTGGGGTTGTGGGCCGTCGGCGGCGATGAGTGGGGGGTCACTGATGATAAGGAATCGCTGGACACCATCGCCGCAGCATTGGATGCTGGTATCACCTTCTTCGATACGTCCGATGTCTATGGCGATGGTCACAGCGAATCGTTGCTGGGAAAAGCAATGCGTGGCCGGCGGGCACGCTTCGTCGTGGCCTCCAAGATCGGCTGGCAAGGGTTTGATGAGGCGCAGCAGATGACCGCTTACACCAGCGTTTCCAAGCTGATTGCCGGCGTGGAAAGCAACCTGCGCCGCTTGCAAACCGACTATCTGGATGTCATTCAGAGTCACATTTCTTTCCAGGATCCAACGATGGAGATTTTTCTGGAAGGATTTCAGAGACTACAGCAAGAGGGCAAAGTACGCGCCTACGGCGTCAGCACCAGTGATTTTGACTATCTACAAGCCTTTGCCGGGGATGGCAACTGTGCCACCCTGCAAATTGATTACAGCATCCTCAACCGCACCCCGGAAAAAGATATCCTGCCCTACTGTCGACAGAATGATATTGGCGTTATCATCCGGGGGCCATTAGCTATGGGGATCTTAAGCGGTAAATTTAGCGCCGGTTCGAACTTTACGGCCGGTGATTTTCGCCAGCGCTGGATTGATGATCCAGACGAACACCAGATCTTCCTGGCAGACCTGGCCAAAGTAGAGCAGCTCAAATCCCTGGCTCAGGAACGGACGCTGGCCCAATTGGCACTACAATTTACCCTGGCCCATCCGGCCGTTAGCACCGTTATCCCGGGGGCAAAGACGACAACCCAGCTGCAAGATAATCTAAGAGCGGCACTACTGCCGGCTTTGACCGCAGATGAAATGGCTCAGATCGACGCTGTGACGCCACCTGGCGCTGGGCGTAAGATCTGGCCTGCTTAAAACCAGGAGTGTAACCATCAAATCACCAGATTCGAAGGAGTGAAATTATGACCAAAGTAACCATCATCGGCGCTGGAAGTGCCGTATTTTCGACTGAGATCATACGCGATGTGCTGGCAACGCCTGCATTAGAGAGTGGTATTTTCTCTCTTGTCGATATCCATGCCGGACGATTGGAACTGGCCCACCAGGCGGCCGAAGCTTTGATCGCCCAGAGTGGCCAAAATTGGACGGTCGAAGCAAGTATCGATCGCTCCAAAATGTTGCCAGGCAGTGACTATATCGTCAACACAATTGAAGTGGCGGGGCGCGAAAATGTGCGCCATGATTATGAGATCCCCCTCAAATATGGTGTCGACCAATGCATTGGCGATACCATCGGCCCAGGTGGACTGTTCAAGGCGTTGCGCACCCTGCCTGACTGGATAGATATCTTGGCCGATATTGAACGCCTGGCGCCGGACAGCCTGGTCATGAACTTCACCAATCCCATGTCGCTGACCGTGTTGACGGGCGTACGCATATCAAACTTGCCTATCGTGGGCTTATGCCATTCCATCCAACATACATCCCACACGTTGGCCAATTACCTCGGGATTGCTTATGAATCGATGGACTGGCGTGCCGCAGGGATCAATCACTTGGCCTGGTTTGTGGAGCTTGAACGGGATGGGCAGGATCTTTATCCGCTATTACTTAGAAAAGCTCGGGATCCTGAGGTTTATGACCAAGACCCAGTACGTTTTGAATTCGTGAAACATCTTGGCGCTTTTTGCACAGAAGGCAGCGGCCACGATTCTGAATATGTCCCTTATTTCCGCAAGCGTCCTGATTTAGTCAAGAAATATGATCGCAGCGGTTATGTTGGCGAAAGCGGATTCTATGCAAACAATTGGCCTTCCTGGTTAGAGGAATCGGCACAGTATCTGCGCGACTATCTGGCAGGCAAACAAGAATATGAAATGGAACGCGGGGAGGAGTTTGCATCAATCATTATCGAAGCGATGGAAACTGGCGTGCCCGCTGTCATTTACGGCAACGTGCTCAATAATGGGCTAATAAACAATCTACCACAGGATGGCATCGTGGAAGTGGCCTGTCTGGTTGACAAAAAAGGGGTGCAACCGACCCACTTTGGGTCGTTACCGACGCATCTTGCTACTCTGGACGCCCAGCATATGGCCTTCCACGATTTAGTGGCCACGTCCGTCTTGGAAGAAGATCGTGAGGCGGCCGTCCATGCCCTGATGATTGATCCGCTGACGGCGGCTGTTTGTTCCCTTGAAGAAATCCGGCAGATGTTTGACGAAATGGCCGAGGCCCAACGGGATTATTTGCCCGGTTTTCTAAACTTGTGAGATGCATCGATGAGCGACTCCATAGGCAAGATTCGCCGGTTGCAACAATGTGCCACGGACGGTGGTCATTTCGTCATTTTGGCCATGGACCATCGGGGTAACTTGCGTCGATGCTTAGATCCACAAGCGCCTGATAGAGTACCCTACCAGAAAATGGTCCACTTTAAACAACAGGTTGTCGGCGCGCTGGCCCCCAGCGCTTCGGCCGTTTTGCTCGACCCCGAATATGGCGCAGCCCAGGTAGTGGTGGTTGGTGCCTTGCCCGGGCAGGTCGGCCTGGTTGTCGCTATTGAAAAGACCGGTTATGAAGGCGATACCTCCGCGCGGGAGAGTCAGATTCTGCCCGGTTGGGATGTGGAGAAGATCGCTCGTATGGGCGCTTCGGCCGTTAAGCTGCTACTCTACTATCATCCCCAATCACCTAATGCCAGTGATCAGGAAAGGCTGGTCCGTCAGGTAGCGGCAAGTTGCCGGCAATGTGATATCCCCTTCTTTTTGGAACCTCTGTCCTTTTCCCTGGACCCGGCCGTTAAAAAGCTACCTTCGGCGACTAAGCGCAAGGTGGTCATCGAAACTGCCAGGCGGCTGACGCCCCTTGGGGTTGACGTACTAAAAGCCGAGTTTCCTCTGAGTATTGGCCAGGAACCAAACGAGGATATCTGGGCGGAAGCCTGTTCTGAACTTTCAGAAGCCAGTTCCGTACCCTGGGTGTTATTGAGCGCTGGCGTCACTTTTGAAGAGTTCGAACGGCAAACACAAGCGGCTTGCCGGGCCGGAGCCAGCGGCGTGATGGTTGGTCGGGGGGTGTGGCAAGAGGCCGTCGATTGGAAAGGTGATTCGCGAGCTGAATTTTTAGAAACCACAGCCAGGGAACGCATGCATCGCCTTGGAACAATAATCGCCGAGCACGCCCGCTCCTGGACGAGCTTCTGGCCACAATTGGTTATTGAAAATGGTTGGTACCGCCATTACTAAATCAAATATTCAGGCTAATTCGCACCTACTTTAGGGCTACTTACAGATGGGAGAATTCGATCTGCTGGTTATAGGCGAAATCAATCCTGACCTGATTCTCTATGGTGAGAACCTTGCGCCGGCCTATGGGCAACAAGAGAAGTTAGTCGAAGCTGCCAAATTGACCATTGGATCTTCCTCGGTGATCTTGGCCTGCGGTGCCGCTCGGCTGGGTTTGCGAACGGCCTTCATCGGCCTGATTGGCGATGATGTCTTTGGTCGTTTCATGTTGGATGCTATGCAAGAACGAGGCATCGACACCTCGTCCTGCGTCGTGGACGCCAAAGTAGCCACAGGCATAAGCATAATCCTTGTCCGGCAAGGCGGTGACCGAGCCATTCTCACTTTCGCTGGTTCCATGTCCGAATTGAAGCCTAAGCACATCGATACGAATCGATTTTCTCAGGCGCGTCACCTACATCTTGGTAGTTACTTCTTGTTGAGTAAACTGCAGCCTACATTACCGGAGATCTTCGCCGAGGCCAGACGACAGGGCTTAACGACTTCGCTAGACACCAACTGGGATCCTCTTGGGCGCTGGGATATAGGGGACCTGTTAAACCACACCGATCTGTTTTTACCTAACGAAGTGGAAGCTCAGCGAATTACAAAGCAACCTGACCTCCAAAGCGCCCTGGAATATTTAGCCACTGTTGTGCCCACGCTGGCGGTAAAAAAAGGCGCAGAAGGAGGGCTGGCGCGACAAGGCCAGATGGTTGTCCAACTACCTCCTCTCCCCGTGGACATTGTGGATACAGTGGGAGCAGGTGATTCTTTTGATGCTGGCTTTTTATATGGCTTTCTGAATCATTGGCCCTTAGTTAGGTCGCTCAGATTAGCGCTGGCCTGTGGTTCTCTTTCCACGCAAGCTGCTGGAGGAACAAAGGCACAGCCTACTCTGCAAGAAGCTGAACGATGGCTAGAAATCGGGACAGGACAATGAGCAAAACCGCATCATTAACCGAGCTAGTCGCTGCCCAAAAGCGAGGAGAAATCAAGGGTATCGCCTCCATTTGCTCGGCCAACCCTTGGGTCATCGAGGCAAGCCTTCAACATGCACAAGTCACTAGGGAGCCTGTCCTTATCGAATCGACCTGTAATCAGGTGAACCAGTACGGGGGATACACCGGCTGGACTCCGGCTCAGTTCGTGGCCTATCTCAGGGATCTGGCGGAACGACAAGGCTTTCCTTTTGATAGGATCACGATCGGTGGCGACCACTTAGGACCCAGCCCCTGGCAAGACAAGCCCGTTGCTGTAGCCATGGAAAAGGCCAAGATATTGATTCAGGATTGTGTACGAGCCGGTTACAGCAAGCTTCATCTGGATGCTAGCATGAAATGCGCCGACGATGATCCACTGCATCCCCTAGACCCGAAACTCTCAGCTGCCCGGGCGGCCGAACTTGCACTGGCGGCCGAAAGCGCATTCTCCGAGCAACCTGCTAGCGATGTGCCACCTTATTATGTGATCGGCACAGAAGTGCCTTTGCCTGGTGGCGTTCAGGAACAAGAAGAGACTCTGTCCGTTACGGCGACAAGTGACGTAGCTGAAACAATTGAAGCCACCAAAGAAGCCTTCTTGAAACATGGACTGGCGTGGGCTTGGCAGCGAGTGATTGCCGTGGTAGTACAACCCGGCGTGGAGTATGGGGATGCCAGGCTGTTTGAATACGACCGGGCACAGGCGGCCGATCTGGCCCAATTTATCGAAGGTTGTGATGGCTTGATTTACGAAGCGCATTCCACTGACTATCAGTTAGCTAAAGCATTACGGCAGTTGGTAGAAGATCACTTCGCCATCTTGAAAGTAGGACCGGCGTTAACCTTTGCCCTACGCGAGGGGGTTTATGCCCTGGCTGCTATAGAAGAAGAGCTATTGGCTGGACAAAGAGACGTCGAGCCATCCCGTGTAAGGGAAGTTTTGGATGAGGCCATGTTGGCCAATCCAAAATACTGGCAAAGATACTACCAAGGTGATTCCCGGGCTTTAGACTTGGCTAGGAGTTACAGTTTCAGTGATCGTTCTCGTTACTATTGGCCTGTTCCCGAGGTGCAACTCGCCCTATCCAGGCTATTCAAAAATTTAGGGGAACGGCCGCTGCCTCTGGCACTCTTGAGCCAACATCTGCCGGTTCAATACGCCCAAATTCGAGGTGGCAAGATAGCCAACGAACTCCGGGTAATCCTCCTGGATAAGGTCAGAAGAGTACTCTCGGATTACTCGTATGCTTGTGGTTATCTGAGCGGCCTTGCTTAAAAAAACGCCACCGCCTGAAGCGTTGTCTGTTGATTCTCATCGAAGGAAGATATCAAATGCAATGTTAAGAAATGAGCTAGAAGCTGTCATTTGGGACATGGATGGCGTACTCGTCTATACAAACGAATTTCATTTTCAAGCCTGGAGCGCAATCTACCGGCGGTTTTCTGACGACCAGCAGGCTCTTGCCCGAAGCCAGTTTGACTCAGTCTTTGGCATGTTAAATGACGAAACGATCATTCGTCTTTTTGGCAAGGAGAAGGCAACGGCCGATTTTATTGAAATGGTTTCTACAGAAAAAGAAGCGCTCTTTTGCAAGAGTATTCGTGGGCGAATTCTACCATTACCTGACGTTCCAGCATGGCTAAATTTTTTTCAAAACAATGGCCAAAAGCAGGCTGTGGCTAGTTCTGCACCCCAAGCGAATGTTCAAGCTATTTTCGACGAACTTCGGCTATGGCCTTATTTCGATGTTGTACTATCAGGCAATACCTCACCCTTATTGGCCGGTAAGCCCGCGCCAGATATATTTCTTGAGGCTGCTCGACAATTAGAAATACTCCCTTCCCACTGCTTAGTTATCGAAGATTCGGTAGTTGGTGTACAGGCCGCCAAAACGGCCGGCATGGCTTGTTTAGCTGTGACCACCACGCACCACACCGGCGAGCTGGTGGCCGCAGACTGGTCCATCGACAATTTTGGCGATCTGCAACCGCAGACAATGTTGGAAATGTGGAAGCGGCATACTAAATAGATTAAAACAAAAAGAATTTGCCAGAGGGGTAGCCATCAGCAGATGATTATTTAGATTCGTTATATCTTCCCGGAGGAAAGGAGGGACAAGTGAATATTCAGGCATTCAAAAATGCTTCGAGGTCTTCTTCATATGCCTGGCTGCAAAATTCTATGATTTCTTTTCGCTCATCGGCCGACAAAGTCTGACTCTCGACTACTTCAATTCTTAGTTCGGCGTTCACATAACTATAGAGATTCTATCGGGACCCCAAGTTACTTACCAAAACCTTGTTACCAATATCGTTTGGTATGTCAAAAAAAACGATTGGATTATTTGACTCTTACGCCGGGATTCTGAGATATTGCTTGACACTGATGCTTTCGCCGTTTAACATCAATCGCACGGTGCACGATACCAGAGGTGGCAGGCCTAATCCGAGTTGGAGGGCGTGCATTCAATTACTAAATAGATAGTCATATGTCTTTAGAAAGCACGAATCGACGTTCATAGTCTGGAGAATTCTGCTGATGCAAAACCTGTTCAACTTTGTCGATCACTTCTTCCAGGCTGCTTCAGCGTCGAATAGAGCAGGCCAAATCCTTGAGGTGTCGCCAGAAGCGCTCGATTAAGTTCAATTCAGGAAAGTCGGACGACAACCAGATGATCATAATCCGATGCGCAAAGAGGCTCAAGGTAGGAAGCACAGCAGCGCTTTTGGGGTAAGAATCGCGATCAAAAACCAAGATGAGGCGAGCGGTTGAATTTTTTTAGACCAACAGATACTCCAAAAAGGTGATGAAGGTTTCACTATTCTTACACTGGACAATCAGCCATTCGATTTGATCGCTGACCCAATTGTAGGCCCTAAAAACGTGGCCCCGTTTTTTCTGCTGATTGGCGGGCGACGGGATGCGCTATTGCACAGCCATTTTCATCCAGCATCCTCTCAGGATAGGATCCAAACTCAAGTTCGTTTCATTTCTAAGGAGGAGTTGGAAATCGTTTTGGAAGCCACTTTTTTGAGCTCTTGCATGAGTTCCCGAGCTTGCTCAATGGCTTTTGGGTCCTGTAAATGATGCAAATCATGCTTCGCTCGTCGCTAACGATATTTCTTCTTCTTAAGCAAAACGCGCAACCGGCCCTCGCTCAGGTTGATACCGGTTTGCCCTTCAAGATGATCTCGCAGCCGCTTGACATTCTTAATGGTGAAGGCATAACCGAGTTCTGGAGGTTCTTTGGCTAGCGTTTCTACTAATACCGGACAATGTTCTTCGTCTGCCTTTGCTTAGCGTCCGCTTTTGGAACGGTTGGCCAGCCCGGCCAAGCCTGCTTCTTGCCAACGAGGGTGCCAGTTGTACAGAGTCTGAAGACTCACGGCCATATACGTGGCCACTTCAGTCAGGTGGCTGCCCAGATTCAACATGCGAATGGCTGTTGCTCTTTGCCGGACTTCTGGCCTCGATCGGTGGCATGGCCGCCGATTTTCCCAACCAATATACGTTCGGTTATTTTCAGAATCTTAAGGACATGCAGGTTAATCCCCCGTCCATTTTTTGGACCTCGCTGACATCAATTTCGATGACGTCTAGATCTAATTCGCTCAGCCTAGCCCTTGTTCGGGGATAACCAGCAGGCATGATGAGCGTACCGTTCACCAGCAAGGTGTTGGCCGCATACGCTTCGCCATCGTTGAGGATGATCTGCTCATAGCCAGCAATTTCTTCCCGGCCGGCAAAATCCTGGGTCACGATTAATCTATTGCCACCAGCGTAATTAATGCTAGATTTGAGATGCAGACCGGCGCCAACGGGGACGGGTCTCCAGGTGTGCCCGTGACTTTCCAATATCGCGCCTAATTGGCGGGCACCTTCCTCATTTGTGCGGTCGGATAAACCAACGAAAAAGTGGTTGCCAACCATAAGCACATCCCCGCCTTCAACGGTTCCAGGCGGCCGAATACGGACAGTTTCTCTGAAATCAGATAATAAATCCTCGAGGCCATCTTCTTCGCCCTGCCTGGCCGGCGCTCCAGGATTGGTTATAACCGCTACTTTTGGCGTGATAATCGCCACATCTTCGACGAAATAGGCGTCTGGATATCCTGACAGGGCCTCAAGCGCATGAATTTCCAAACCCAATGAGTCCAAAATTGTCACATAGGCATCATGTTGCTTGCACAGTTCATGATAATCTGGCGCGCCAAGCCCGGCCGTCGTGAGGCCCTGGGCGCAATCGATTCCGGGCCTTCGGACGATGGCGTGACGAAACATAGGTTTTTTTTGTAGTTTTGACATCATCATTTGATTGTTTTGGCTAGGGTCCTAATCGTTGCCTCGCTCAGTCGAGCGTGAAGCCAATCTTAACCGTCACCTGCCAATGAGCAATTTTCCCTTCAGTAATTTGCCCGCGCGCTTCCACGACTTCAAACCAGCGCATATAACGTAAGGTTTCGGAAGCTTTTTCGATTGCGTTCTCGATGGCTTCTTGGTAACCGTTCGGCGACGAGCCTACGATCTCAATCTTCTTATAAACGTGATCTGCCATTTTTATCTCCTTTTTATTCTGCTGTTAAAAATTCAAGTCTATCGACCAATTTCGAGAGCGTTGCATATGTTTCTTCAATGGGTTCAGGTCTACTCAAATCTACGCCGGCTATCTTGAGAGCATCTAGTGGATACGCGGAACCACCGGCTTTCAAAAAGTTCAAGTAATCGCTTTCCGCATTCTTTTGCCTCGATAAGACTCTTTCAGCCAGTGCATGAGCGCCCGATATGCCAGTCGCGTACTGATACACATAGTAATCCGTATACAGATGGCCGAAGTAGGCCCAGGAGATGCCGACTCGTCGCCGATCCAGATTCATTTCTTCGCCATACCCTTCGCTGAACAGATCGGCGAGAAGATCAATCATACCATCGGCCGTTAAACCGGCCCCTCTTTCTAGGCGACGATGGGTTTCTAGCTCGAAACGAGCCAGAGTTGGCATCACCAGGAAGTAACGGTGAAAATTAGCCATGGCCTCCTCAATAATCGCGATCTCAAGCGCCGCTCCTGGATTTTGCTCAAGTAAGTAAGCCCTCAGCATGGCCTGGTGAAAATTGGAGGCTACTTCGGCAACAAACAACGAATAATCGGCGTAAACAGCAGGCTGGCTCTTCCAACTCAAGTATGAATGCATTGAATGGCCAAGTTCATGAGCCAGGGTACCCAGGCTCAGCACATCATTGGTGTAATTCATGACGATGAATGGATGGGTGCCTTGGACTCCCCATGAAAATGCGCCTGATCTTTTTCCTTGATTTGGATATACATCCACCCAACGTTCTTCGAGACAACCTTTTCGCATAACGGCGACGTATTCACCCCCCAATGGTGCAAGCGCCTCACATATCCATTCCACTGCCTGCTGGTAGGAAACGACCTGGCGCTCGCTGGACAATGGCGCCCAGATATCATACGGATGCAGATCATCCAGATTCAGCGCCCGGCGCCGGACAGACCAGTATTTGTGCCATATAGGCAGATTTTCCCGAAAGACCTTGATGAGGTTATCAAATACTTTCGCAGGAACATAATCTTCATGCAGAGCCATGCTTAGGGACGATTCATATCCCCTGACACGCATTTTATAAACATTTTGTTTGAGTGAAGTACTCAGGTTGCTGGCCAGGGTGTTCTTAAAGGCCAAATAAACGTCGCCCCGATTCTCCCAGGTTGTCTGACGAGCTAACCGGTCTTCGCTACCCATGATTTCACCAACGGTTCCCTGAGTAAATTCTAGTTTCCGTCCGCTATCAGTGATGGCAGGCGGGAATTTGAAATCGGAATCAGTTATCATTGAAAAGGTAAGGCGCGGGCCAGAAAATGTGTCTTCCAGCGATCCTAGAAGTTGCTCTACTTCGGCCGAGCGAACATGGGCTTGGTTCCTAAAAAGATCGTCGAAGTAATGGGAAAAAACTGCCAGGCGGGGATCCATTTTCAGCCATTGATCCAACTTTTCTTGTCCAATATTAATGATTTCTGGGCCGACAAAAGCTATTGAGGCTTGAACCTGCCCATATAATCCAAGCGCTTGATTGACCCGCGCAGCGGCCACTTGATCCATCGTATCAACTGACAAACCTAATTGGGCGTAAACGAAGCACTGTTCCATCCGTTGCTTGAATTCGAATATCTCTTGCAACCCATCATACATCTCTACCGGTCCAACCCCCAATTTTCCTTGAATCTTTTGAATCTCGGCCAGGGTCTTTTCGATATTTATATACTCGGCTTGCCAATGAGCTGCGGACGGAAATACACTATTTGAATTCCAGGTAAACTTCTCATCCACCTCGTGGCGCATTGGCACTTGGGAATCGGTCATCTATTCATACTCCAGCTTATATGCTTGCTTGTTTGGCAAATAATTGCTTCGCTCAATAGTTAAGTTTGCCATTTCAAATGCTAACACAGAGAAAAGAGTTAAGCTATACAGATTGGCACAGGCAAATGGCTTGCGCCAAGCTTCTTTTGGTTTAGAGTTGATATCCGGCTTGTTTAATGAGAGTATTCGACTAGGCATTCGATACGACAGCACTAAATCATGAAAGATTATTTACTTGATTCCGCCAGAGAAGATTTTCGAGAGGCTCGCCGCCAGGCTGCTTTGCAGCAAGTCCTGGCCAGTTTCAAGGGTGAGTCGGCAGAACTGCTGCCATTCGATTCCGTTCGCCGTCATTTGACAACCGTTGAATCCAGCGAATTGGGTCTTCAAGAAATCCCATTGGATGGGATCGTTGGCAGTGTCAGCCGGAACCAGGATTTCATGCGTAAATTTTTGCCCAAAAGCGATGATGCTGAAGAGCGTTGGACGAAAGTCAAGCTCCATGTCAATCAATTTGGAATGTCGCCAATTCGAGTTTATCAAGTTGGTGAGGCCTACTTTGTCATCGACGGCAACCACCGGGTTTCCGTCGCGCATCAGATGGGAAGTGATACGATACCCGCATACGTCACCCAGGTTGATACCAGCGTATCCATATCCCCAGACGATGATCCGACAGAAATCCTGCTCAAAGTCCAATACGCTGAATTCTTGGAGAAGACCAAGCTCGATCAACTACGGCCGGAGGCCGATCTCATGATGACTGAAGGCGATCATTATGAGGTGCTGCTGGATCAGATCGAAGCCAAACGCTTTTTGCTATCCTTCGATGTACGCTCTGGAGACATTTCTTTCGAGACGGCACTCATCGCCTGGTATGATCGGGTCTATGCGCCGATGGCTAAGTTGATCCGCAAACAAGGTTTGCTACGACATTTTCCAACATACACAGAAGCTGATTTGTACGTCTTGGTCCTCAAGCATCGCCAAAAACTTCGTGAACTATATGGTTGGAACCTGGATACAGTAGCAGTCGCATCTGATTTGGCCGTGCATGAAGGTCAATCGACGGGCAGCGTCTTTGGGCGCGTCGGCGAACAATTCATACAAGCTGTAACACCTGAATCATTTGAAGGAGGTCCGGCAACGGGTGCATGGCGTGCAGAGCGACTCGCAAGACGACCTGATGATTCACTATTTCCAGAGATACTCGTCTCCGTATTGGGAATTGAAGGGGATCGCAACGTTATAAAGCACGCATCTCTGGTTGTTGAACGTGAGAGCGGCCGCCTCCTGTTATTGAGCATCATCCCTTATGAGGCAGAAGATCGACAATTAACTGCTCAGCAAGCCCATGATAA
>JAHEJP010000202.1 GCA_024638855.1 Chloroflexota bacterium | reverse complement strand
AATTCGGCCCTGGCAGCCGAATCTATGGGCTTGGGTGTTTGTTTTATTGGTGCCATCCGCAATCGTCCGGCCGAAGTGGTCGAGGTGCTGGAATTGCCCCGGCTTGTGTTTCCAATATCTGGAATGACGGTTGGTTGGCCGGCCGTCGGCCCAAAGATAAGACCGAGACTGCCGCTCAAAACTGTTCTCCATTGGGAAACTTACGACCGCACCCATGAGGATGAGGCATTATATGAATATGACCGGATCATGGAAACAACGGGGATATACAGCGGCCGCCAGGTGTCAGTGCCGGATGCAAAAGATGAGGTTGACGTCTACGGTTGGATGGAACATTCAGCACGCCGGGTTTCTCGGCCGGTCCGAACTGGTCTTCGCCAGGCTATTAACCAACAAGGTTACAAATTGGAGTAATAAGCTAAATTGGATAGTAAGGCCGCTTTTACCATCGGGACAGTAGCTGTTGACGGAGACGTTGTTCTGGCGCCGATGGCTGGATTTTCAGATGTACCCCACCGTGCAATTTGCCGGCAATTTGGCGCCGCCATGAGCTATACAGAGTTTGTTGCTGCTGAAGAGATATTGGCGCGTTCGAAGCGGGCTTTGCTACTTCTAGATTACGTGCCCCAAGATCGCCCTGTTGTTTTTCAAATATTTGGCAACGATCCGCTGAAACTTCTGGAGGCCGCCAAAATCATAGAGGAGTTAGAGCCAGATATCATCGACGTAAATATGGGCTGTTCTACGCGGCGGGTAAGCGCCCGCGGAGCAGGGGTTGGTATGATGCGCCACCCGGATCGCGTTGCGGAGACATTCCGTTTGCTTACGAATCATCTGTCTGTGCCGGTCACCGGAAAAATCCGGCTTGGTTGGGATGACAACCAGAATTATCTGGCCATCGGCCGGATAATGGAGGAAAATGGTGCGGCACTTATCGCCATTCATCCTCGGACAAAAGAGCAACAATACCGCGGCAAAGCAGAATGGGAAGCTATCGCTCGCTTGAAGCAGTCAGTAAACATACCGGTCATTGGCAATGGCGACGTTTGGGAACCGGATGATATCGCGCGCATGAAGTCGGAAACTGGCTGTGATGCCGTCATGATCGGTCGGGGGGCTATCGGTAATCCGTGGATATTTTCACGCCGGGATAAACTGTCTCTAACTATGGCTCAAGTACTGGGCATTGTGAGAAGACATGTTTGGGCCATCGTCGATTATTATGGAGATCGTGGTCTGATTCTCTTTCGCAAGTACAGCAAACGCTATTTGGGGCAAATGCCCGAGTTGGGATCCAGCGTTAGGAAATTGCTTCAGACGATTGTACTGGAGGAGTTTCTAGCTATATTGGACAAGATTGAACATGAATTTGGAGGCGACTTGGTCTCTGAACTCAGCCTTTATTCACCAGCCTCAACATCTCCCGTTCAAAGGGTCCATTCGGCGTAAAACCGAGCTTGTGGTAACGAACGACGGTATCACGGGCGTTAAGATAAGCCTTCAGAAGCTCCCGGAGATGGGCAGCAGTCATCTCTGTATTGGAATCAAAGTAAACCCGAATCAACGGCTGCGTGGTTTGGTCGTTTTCAGGCAATAGGGTCAGGATTTCCGGCAATGTGAAGTACAAGAGCTGCAAGTATACGTCAAATGGTTTTTGATAGTCTCCCCTTAGCAATAGGCGATAGATGTCCATGAACATCACCCAAAACCGATCGTCAATGGCTACCAGTTCCGCCGTGGATATGGTCGGCCGGGGTATTGACGGGGGTTGTCGAGCAGATTGGGCTTGAAACTGTTCTCCCCAACCATCTGAATCCTTCAAGATTCGCAAATTTCGAATCCAGGATGTTGGCTCCAGGGTTTCCTTTGTTTCGAATAGATAATCTACTTTGGAGCCGTTAGCATAAAGGGCGATGTGTAAGAAAGGTCGCACATGGATGGCGTCGAAGGATTTTGCGGGCACATACGGTAAGACGGATTGAACGAAACTTTGGCGTTGCCCGTAAGCTCGATTCCTGGTGGCTTCGTCCGAAAACACAAGGATTACATCTAGGTCGGCGTAAGCATCCTGGTCGCCTCGCCCATAAGATCCGGTCAGGAAACAGGAGTAGATATCTTCATCCCCTAACACGCGTTGCTGCAGGCGTACGAGTACTCGCTCTTGTTCAAACATAAGCCCAATTTCTCTGAATGCGATTTCGTAATTCTAAACGAAGCAACCACCGATAGCCATGAGCAGAACGATGCCTGCGCCCAAAGCGATGCCAGCGAAAACTTGAGACAAAGTGTGGCGGCGTAAGAAGATTCGGACCCAGCTAACCAGGACAACCAGCGGTAACATCAGTAGTGCTATCCAAAGACCGAAAACTAATCCGGCAATGATGGTTGCCGAACCGATGCTACTTGAATGAATACTGATCATCCAGTAATGTGTGATGATGGTCATGAAAGTCAAGGTAATGACGGAATAGATAGCCAGGCAGCGCAGCAATTCTGGTCCGGAAAATACCTGGATGAAGAGTAGAGCGACTACGGCTCCAACGACGCTGGTTATATAAGGCAAGCGCCTTTCGCGGCGGGTGTTCATGTGCAGGTCGGTGATCCGCCGGGTTTTGAGCAGGTAGACGACAAGCAAAATGGGCATTAAAGAAACCCAGAAGCCAAATAACAACGCCCACATCAAACCCTGTATATTTGGTAATTCTGTTAAAGAAAGAGCCAATCCGAGTAAGGCAATAATTACCGGTGGGCTGACTACATTGGAAAAAATGCGAGCCACCCGAATCCAACCAACGGTTGAGGCGGCGCTATAATCTTTGGGTTGGTTCATCATTTAACATATTTAGGCTACGAGTCAATCATCGATCCACTGACCTAATCGAGCGTTTAATCAGAAATCGACGGACTCTAAGTTCCCGCTTCCCATGAGCTCAGGTATTTTTCCTGCTCATCTGTGAGCTTGTCGATCTGGATGCCCATCTCGGACAGCTTTATTCGAGCGATTTCTTGATCGACATCTACTGGAACGCCGTAAACTTTGTTTTCCAATTCTTCGGCATTACGAATCATATAGACAGCGCTCAAGGCCTGGTTGGCAAAACTCATGTCCATGACCGAGGCGGGATGCCCTTCGGCTGCTGCCAGGTTGATCAGGCGTCCTTCGCCTAATAAATTGATTCGATTGCCATTTGGTAATTCGTATTGATCGACGAATTCACGGACCTTTCGCGCCGGTTTTGTCGCTAATTTTGCTAAGCCAGGGATGTTGATCTCCACATTAAAGTGGCCGGAGTTGGCGACAAGTGCGCCATCTTTCATAGCCTCCATATGATGGACGTCCAGCACATTGATATCTCCGGTGGCAGTTATGAAGATGTCTCCATAGGAGGCGGCCTCAAGCATTGGCATGACCCGGAAACCATCCATGACTGCCTCGAGAGCCTTCAGTGGATCGATTTCAGTGACAATTACATTGGCACCAAGGCCACTAGCGCGCATGGCGATACCCCTGCTGCACCAACCGTATCCAGCGACCACAATTGTCTTGCCGGCGATCAAAATATTCGTTGCCCGGATAACGCCATCCAACGTGGATTGCCCGGTCCCATAACGATTGTCAAACATGTGCTTCGTTAGGGCATCATTCACAGCGACGACCGGGAAGCGTAATTCGCCCTGATTAGCCATCGCTCGCAAGCGGATAACCCCGGTTGTCGTTTCTTCGGTGCCACCCAAAATGTCGGCCAAAAGCTCATTGCGCGACATATGGATCGTGCTGACCAGGTCCGCGCCATCATCCATAGTGATATGCGGTTTGTGATCGAGGGCCGCTTTGATATGTTCATAATAGGTCTCATTGTCTTCGCCCTTTATAGCATAGACCGGTATCTCGTAATGGCTAACCAGGCTTGCCGCTACATCATCTTGAGTGCTGAGCGGATTGCTTGCACAAAGCACGACATCAGCGCCGCCAAGCTGAAGGGTATGGGCGAGGTTGGCTGTTTCGGTCGTCACGTGCAAGCAGGCACTCACGCGCGTTCCAGCGAGGGGACGCTCCCTAGCGAATTGTTTGCGGATGCTACGCAAGACAGGCATCTCTTGCTCGGCCCATTCGATTCGGTGCCGGCCGCCTTGGGCCAAATCTAAATCCTTAACATGGTATTCCATGATCAATGCTCTCCTTATTGTTAGTTAGATATTGGTTAAGAACGTGAAATAATCGCGCTTCGCCATGTTTCAGCGCGTGATACGCAAGGTTCTATCTTTATGTCAATAATATATCAAGCGCCCCTTCATCATCGAACATCTGCCGATAGCGTTCGACAAAATCATCTGGCGTATAGAAATGCCCCTGGGTACCAAAGTTTTCCAGGACATAAGCTGAGGCGAGGGCACCCATGCGCCCGATAATCTCCCAAGGTAGACCTAGTTGGATACCGCGGAGCATACCACCACGAAAGGCGTCTCCAGCCCCGGTCGGATCGATTATTCTTCGGGGTTTTACGGCCGGAATTCTGTAAGTTTCATCATCGATTTGTATTTGTGACCCATTTTTTCCAAGGGTCAACAACAATCCGCCAGTTCGGTCCAGAATGTCCGCGTGGTTGAGTCCAGTCTTTTCCTTGATCATCGACAGTTCGTATTCGTTTACGCTTAGCATTCTGCAACTAGACAAGCCTTCTTCAAGCTCATCACCAGAAAGGCGAATGATCTGCTGGCTTGGATCATAGATATAAGGAATGTCGAGTTGCTTGCACTCGGCCACATAAGCAATCATGGCCTTAGGATCGTTGGGCGAAATGATCGCTAATTCTACTCCGGCCGCATTCTCTGCGAAAGTCAATTCGCTGGCGTTGGCCATCGCGCCCGTGTAGAAACTAGCTATCTGATTCTGATCTTCGTCCGTATTGACGAAAAAAGAGGCGCAATAATCATCCTGAAATACGACGATTCCGGAAGTATCGACGCCGTATGCTTCCAACCATTGGCGGTATTCTTCAAAGTCTTGTCCGGCCGCGGCCATGACTTTGGGTTGGCCGCCTAGCAAGGCATTGGTGTAAGCGATATTTGGCGCGACGCCGCCGCGCATTCGCTCCAGGCTATCAACCAGGAAGCTGACGCTAATGGTATGGAGTTGGTCGGCGAGTAGATGATCGCTGAATCTGCCCGGGAAAGTCATCAAATAGTCATAAGCAATGGAACCAGTAATGACAATATTCATAAAACTTCACCTGATAAATTAGTAGATTGACGTTTCAAGTATCCTTTACGACGCCGTCCTCATTTTGAGTAATAGTTGATTGTTGTTCTTTCCAAAGAGGTGTAAGACCTAAACGGTCTCGAAGCATAATAATCATTGCCCACAAACCATCCCTGGTTTGAATCTTTTTTCCTTCGGCATAGGTTCGAGGATCATATTGAATCGGGATTTCATGAATTTCATTACCCGACAAGAGAATCTTATCCGGGAGTTCAAAGTCCAGATCAAAACCGTTGCATGTCAGGTTTAAGGCCTTCACGAGATCGCCACGAACCATTTTTACGGCGGTTGCCACGTCCGTCAAATGTCCACCGAAAAGCAAGTTGGTCATCGTAGTTAGGATGCGAACGCCGAGGTACGCATGAGCATATTCATATTTAACCTGGCCTCCTAAGACGCGTGATCCAAAGAGGGCCGCCGGGTTGTGCTCATCAACATATCGGCAAAATATTATGTGTTCGGCAGGATCGTATTCGCTGTCGGCATCTTGGATTATCATGTAATCACCGGTCATATTGGCGATGCCTGTCCGGATGGACCTGCCTTTACCCAAGTTGCTGTTGTGAAATATGATTTTTATTTCTGGATCGTCAATCTCCTGCAAGATTTCTCTAGTACCATCAGTTGAATAGTTGTCGACGACGATAATTTCCCGTTCCCAGTTTGGACCCAATTCCACCTGTTGGGTCTTCGTTAAAACCTCGCGCACTGTGGCTTGTTCGTTATAACAGCAAATGATTACGGAGAGTTTTTTCATACTATGTTGACTGATAGCACCAACAAATCGTATTTTGATTTTCCTTACAACTGTTTGAAAAAGGAATTGAAAGTATCGATCATATAGTCGAGCTTCTCCCGGCTAAGACCTGGGTATACGCCTATGAAAAAGGCAGCCCTCATAATGAAATCGGAGACGGGTAAATCACCGATGACACGATGTTTGATTTCCTTATATGCTGGCTGTTTAAGTAAATTCCCAGCGAATAAGGTTCTGGTTTCCACGTTATTTTCTTCCAGAAAGCGGGTTAGATCATGTCTCGAAAATAACGCATCGTCACGCACGAGTATTGGAAGAGCAAACCACGAGGGATCGGCCTTCTCATGCCAGGATGGCAGAATCAAATGTTCCTCAAATTGTTTTAAGTTTTCAAATAGATAAGCGAAATTGGCCTTACGGCTGGTGATGAAGCTGGCCAGCTTTTTCATCTGCGCCAGGCCAATAGCTGCTTGTAGATCAGTCAGTTTTAGATTGTAGCCAACCTCGGTATAGAAATAACGATGGTCATAAAAACCAGGCATTCCTGGAACTTCACGTTCAAAGCGGATGCCGCATTTTCCATCTATTGGATTGTCATAACCGCACCAGCAATCGCGCCCCCAGTCTCTTATTGAGCGAGCGATCTTAGCTAACCTCCTGCTGCGTGTATAAGCAGCCCCACCCTCACCCATGGTGATGTGGTGTGCCGGATAAAAACTCAAGGTCGCGATGTGGCCATAGGTACCGACCAATTTACCGCCCCATTTGCTGCCCAGCGCATCGCAGGTATCTTCGACGAGAAATAAGTTGTGCTGATTTATAAATGACATTATGGCATCCATATCAGCCGGGTTGCCCAAAGTGTGGGCGAATACAACTGCTCGCGTTTTATCAGATAATGCTTCTTCCAAGAAGTTGGGATCCAGATTGTAATTTCCAAGGCAGCTATCAACAAACACCGGTACGAGTTGATTTTGAAGAATGGGGTTCACAGTTGTGGGAAAGCTGGCGGCCGGAACAATGACTTCGTCACCCGGCCGGAGCCCATGGCGAAGTTGCTTAGAGCACAAGGCGGATATGGCTACCAGGTTTGCCGAAGAACCGGAGTTAACAGGAATGACTTCGCGCACGCCTATGAAATCTCTCAACGCCTCTTCAAACTGCTCAGTCTCGGGGCCAGCGGTCAACCAGAAGTCTAATGCAGCGCCAACCAGATTTTGAAGTTCAGTTGCATCATATACGCGGCCGGCATAATTAATCCGACTTTCACCGGGAACGAAAGCCTGATTCTGATGCGCGACTAGGTAATAATCAGCAACCTGCGCCAGAATTTCCTGGCGCAGGTCATTAGCAGTCTTCATTTAGCAAGAACTCCAGTCCGGCCACAATAGATGACCCGCCAAAGAATCCCGGGTCGGGCCGAAACCAGCCAAGAATTATAACACAGCAACGGTCTTCTCCAATACGTGGGCTTATTCGGCTAAATAATGGGGTACTGCTTCGCCTTACGGATAGGGTGGCGCAGTATTTGTAGGTGTGACTCCCGGATAAGGCGGCGGCGTGGAGGTCGGCGTATGGGTCGGTGTATTTGTTGGTGTTGGGGTAAACGTCGGCGTATTGGGAGGAACTGGGGTAAATGTCGGTGTATTTGCTGGTCCAGGCGTATTTGTGGGAATAGGCGTATTGGTAGATGTTGGCCTGGGTGTACTGGTTGCTGTCGGCGTATTGGATGGTGTGGGTGTCGGTGTGAAGGTCGGCGTCGACGTGGGTGAAGGACCTGGCGTGGCTGTCGGCGTTGATGTGGGTGAAGGACCTGGCGAGGCAGTCGGCGTCGGCGTACTGGTTGGTGTCGGTGTACCAGTTGGTGTTGGCGTACCGGTTGGTGTCGGCGTAGGTGAAGGACCCCGTGTGCTGGTTGGCATCGGTGTACCGTCTACAGGGATATCTGTAGCGGTTGGCTCTGAAGTCGCATCCTTCGTCGGCGAGTCTATAGTCGTTGCTTGGGGTATAGGAGTTTCCGTGCTCGTCGGAGGCGGCAGGATGTTCCCAGGTGGTAGATAGATGCTTCGACCGTAGAATATCTTGCTGGATACCAGGCAATTCGCTTGCATAATCGCATAAACGCTCGTTCCAGTTCTGGTGGCCAATGAGTAAAGCGTATCGCCAGGTTGGACGACGTATATAACCCATGACAAAGGCGGGCCGCATGGGGGACGAATCGGCGGCGTCGAAGGAAGGTAAATCAAGGTCCCGCTGTATAGAACATTCAGATCAAGACAATTGGCCTGGACAATTTCGCTAACCGTTGCCCCAGAACTCAGCGATAGTTTGAAGAGTGTATCGCCGGGAATGACGGTATATGGGACCCAGCCGGCAGGCACAGTACCGCAGCCTACTTGAGCTATTACTGCAACAGCAGTTGGTTCGGCCGGTTGTTCATCACCGTCCTTCAGACCAGAGGAAGCCTCTGTGATCGGGTTACCAGTAGGTGTGCTTGTTGGAATTAATCTCGTTGGCGGAATTGGGGTGCTGGTTTGGGCAAAGGCAACGATTGTGGATCTCGCCGGGGCCTGAAAGCCGGCATGAAGACTGTCGGCAAGCGAAAACATGATCGCGAACACCAGCGTGAGGATGATGGCCGTGACCACAAAGATGCTGAGATGCCAATCGGCCGGAGCCTGTGGTGGCTTCGCTTCATTTAACATTCAATCAAGGCACCATCTCCGTCACTGTTAGAGGCAATAATACCGAAACAATATTGCCGGCGACAGAATCTTGATCTACCCAGAGACGCCCGCCAAGTTTTTTAACCAGGTCGATCGCCATTGATAGGTTATTACCGGCCTGCATGAACTGCTCTGGCAACGGTTCATCCAATGAATCCCGTTGCCTGGAGAGCAAACGAGAAATCAGTTCCTGTCCTTCACTTGCCCCACTATCGCTAACTGAAAGGAGCAGGAAGCCAGGTCCTGTATGGCTTTCCGTATCATGCTGGGCCTTTATCGATACATGCCCATCTTCTGTAGAAACCAAACAAGCGCTGCCCAACAAGCGGCTGACGATCAAGTAAAAGTCATTCTCAAATGTCGGCAGAAGAGGTAGGTCGTCTTCTATGATCAAATCCAATTTTAGTCGTTTTGCTTGCATATAAGAACTGATAGAGCTGATAGCCGATTCGATTGTCTCGCGAACGTCAACTAAAACTCTTCCGTCCTTCGATTGCTCCTGCCGGCCAGCTTCCGTCAGTATTTGATCTAGGTGCAAGGACAAATTTTCAATACTGTTTTTCATGCGTTGCAAGACTTCAACTTGTTGAGCGCCTAAAATGCCTAATGTCTCTCCTAATAGCAGGTCTGTGTAAACGCCAAGAGATGTCAAGGGAGTACGCATCTCTCTGGTAAGGGCGGCAACTGTTTCGAGATCGCTTTCGCTAGATGCCTGAAACAGGCGTTTTTCAAGGTTCCCAATATGAATCTGCGCCTCCTCCAATTCGCCGGAATAGTGGGAGACAGTCCGCATCACCCAATCGGTGCTGACACCAGCATCACTTGCCGCTGCAAGGGCCATGGCGTTTTCGGCTTCGACTAGCGATTCACGCAAAGCATCGACCTCATCTTCTAATT
>JAHEJP010000201.1:5831-9669 GCA_024638855.1 Chloroflexota bacterium | reverse complement strand
TTAGCCGTCATGGCCGATGGTGCATTAGAAAACCCAAAGCCGGATGTGGCCTTCGCACTGCATTTGTGGAATAGCATCCCAGTTGGACATATTCGGGTAACGACCGGCCCGACAATGGCAGCTTCAAGTATCTTTACACTCAAGGTCAAAGGCAAAGGCGGGCATGGCGCCGCACCACACAAGTCCATCGATCCCATACTAGCAGCTGCTCATATCGTGGCCGCTTTACAGAGCATCGTGAGTCGCAATATCGATCCCTTGGAAAGTGTGGTGGTCACGGTTGGTCAGATGTCAGCCGGTACAACCTTTAACGTTATTCCAGAAGAGGCCGTGCTCAAAGGTACCGTTCGTAGTTATGACCATAATCTGCACCGGTTGGCTTACCGGCGTATTTTGGAAATGGCTCAAAGTATGGCGATGGCCTTTCGTTGCACTTCCTCTATGGAAACGGTAGCCATCGTCCCGGCCGTCGTGAACGCGGCCAAACCCTCCTCGATAGTTCGAGAAATAGCACGAGACGTTGTAGGCGAAGAGAATGTCATATTTGGCCAAACGATGGAAGCCGAGGATATGGGTTTTATCCTGGAAGAAATCCCCGGCTGTTACTTTTTCATCGGATCGGCTAACGATGAGGATGGACTTAATTTCCCCCATCACCATCCACGCTTTGACTTTGACGAGCGGGCCATGATCACGGCTGTGGCTACCATGGCTGGAGCAGCCGCTCGCTATGTTTTACCCGGCCAGGATTGAACGTATTGTCATACCGTACTATTGACATAAAGCACAAAAAATCCAATTCCTTGCTGCTTCTAAGGGGGCATGTGGCTTCATCCTTCGACAATAATGAAGCATGATGAGCGTTGGCTAATCATTGTTTTTAAGATCTTCGCCCTTTAGCTAATTTATGCTAAAGTGTTGGCGAATATGCCAGCATCATCATCTTCATCAAAACTGGAACAAAGACCAAATTCAAATAGCCAAAATCGAAATATTGTCGTCCTTGCCGGAGGGGTAGGCGGTGCCAAATTAGCCGATGGTGTGGCGCAGATCGTGCCACCCGACAACTTAACTGTCATCGTGAATAGTGGCGATGATTTCCAACACCTGGGATTAACGATATGTCCAGACTTGGATACAGTCGTGTATACTTTGGCGGGGATTGAGAATCCTGAGACTGGTTGGGGAAGGGCCGGCGAAACGTGGCGGATTATGGCCGAAGTTGGCCGTCTTGGTGGGCCAGAATGGTTTAAACTAGGCGACCTGGACCTGGCCACGCACCTCGTCCGCAGCCAACTCCTGGCAACAGGTCACTCGTTGACCGAAGTGACACAGACGCTTTGCAACAAATTCGGCATCGAAATTTCTGTTTTGCCGATGTGCGACCAACCGGCTCCGACTATGATCGCCACCGATCAAGGATTGATGCCATTTCAGACCTGGTTTGTGGAACAGAAATGGCAGCCGGCCGTTCGTGAGGTAGTCCTTCCTGATGTCATTAGTACCGCTCAGGTCGTCTCTTGTTTGGAAAACGCGGACCTAATTCTCATTGCCCCTTCCAACCCCTTTGTTAGCATAGATCCAATTCTGAATGCTTACCCAATCCGCTCGATGTTGGCTGACCTGGCCGAGTTAGTGGTCGCCGTAAGCCCCATCATCGCTGGTGAAGCTGTCAAAGGACCCGCTGCCAAGATGATGGGTGAGATGGGAATGAGGGTTAGTTCGGCCGCCATCGCCCAATATTATGGCGATTTGATCGACGTATTCGTATTTGATCGGCGAGATAGCGCTCTGTTAAATCAAGAAGGGAGCTTGAATAGTCTAATCACTTTTCAAACTGATACACTCATGAACAACAGACAGGATCGACGTCGATTGGCGCAGGAAATTTTGAATCTCGCAATGGAGCTACTAAATTCATGAATATCTGGGCAATTATTCCCGTAAAGCCCTTACGCGATAGCAAGAGCCGGTTGTCGCATATCTTATCCGGAGACGAAAGAGCAGAGTTAACGAGCCACATGTTGCGGCATACGATTGATGTTATAGAAAATGTGATATCAATTTCTCGTACGTTGGTCGTCAGCCGTGATCCGGCAGCACTAAAAATCGCCCGCCAACAAGGCGCCTTGACCTATGGCGAAACCGAGAAGCAGGACATGAATGTGGCCTTAATGCGCGCAGGTCACATCGCCGCCGCTCAAAATGCCGATAGTGTCCTCATTCTACCCTTGGACTTACCGTTTCTTACGGTCGATGATGTCGAGATGGTATTAACAGCCGCCAAGCCAGAGATCGGCAATGGGAACGGTGGCTATTATTATGCTGGGCGTTTCATGGCTATATGCACCGATCAAAATAGTGACGGCACAAATGCTCTCTTTATTTGCCCTCCAACTGGTTTCAAATTTCAATATGGTCCTGGCAGTTTTAATCGCCACCTATCCGAAGGGGAACGCCAGGGCATGATTTGTCATGTCGTTCAGGCGTCGGGCCTGGAATTCGATCTGGACACCGAAGAGGATTGGCGATCCTATCAGGCGCAAATCCGATCGTTAGTTCTTAATGAGCAAGCCACGCTGGGCTAATAAAACTTCTGCAATCGGTACCAAATTCACAGGTATTTTCCACCCCCGAGTAAGAAGGGAACTTCGGATGACATTTGTCACCTATTCCTGCTGATAAATGTCACTATGAATCACCCGTTGTTTGCTTAATCTTATATTGTGCGTAAGGTCACGAATATCTTCCCCTGACTTGACATCTTCTAATGGGTCATTATAATCGTGGTATACGTCCTGTATACAGACTGTGTATAACTGTTGTGCCTTCAGTATTCAGAGTCATATGGACAAATTGGAACGCTACTTGGCCGGTCAGCCAACCCCATTAGTTGATAACCCTTCGCTTTTGCGTCGAGAGTTCGCCTATGAGCGGTTGAAAGATGCCTTGCAGCATGCAGATTTGGAGCCAGGCCAACCTTTATCAGAAGTTCGTTTATCTCAAGCTTTAGGAATTAGCAGAACTCCTGTCCGGGAGGCGCTGCATCAGTTGGCCCAGGAGGGGCTCGTTCATGTTATACCGGGGCGGGCAGTCACTGTTGCAGCGCCTTCCGTACGCTCTATCATGGATGTCGTTCACTTACGTCTACTGCTGGAACCTGAGTTAGTGAGGCTGGCGACGGAAACTGTCACGGATGCGGAAATTGAAGAGATAATGGATGCGGTCGATAAGATGGAAGCCGCTTGTAACGCAGGTGACCATACGGCCTGGTCCAGGGCCGATACAGTCTTTCACGAGATCTTGGGCGAAGCATGCCCTAATGAACTCTTAGGCGAAATTGTTGTGCAAATGCGTAACCGGGCCCACTATTTAGCAAATATCGATTCGCAGACAAACCCGACTCGCCTTGCGGCTTGTACGGTCGAACACCGGGAAATCGCCGATTCTGTAGCGGCGCGAGATGGCGATGGCGCGGCTTCGGCCGTCCGTCGTCACATTGGAATATTGCGTGAGAGTCTATTTAGCAGGCTAAGTTATGGTTGATTTTCCAGCCATCATGACGTCTTCAAAGGAGGTGATGCCAGAGGATAGAAAAAGTGAGGAAAGGTAACGTTCGTTAATGTCCCTGATATAAAACTTTTGCAGTGAGGAAATTAGAAGGAGATTTACAGATGTCAAAGAAAATACTCTTATCATTTTTGTTGATTCTAGCGCTGGCTCTGGTTGCCTGTGGTGGCAGCGAACCGGCCACTGACGTACCGCCTACAGAAGAGCCAGCCGCCGAGGAACCAGCGGCTGAAGAACCGGCCGCTGAAGAACCAGCCGCTGAAGAACC
>JAHEJP010000201.1:0-5731 GCA_024638855.1 Chloroflexota bacterium | reverse complement strand
TGGCTCTGGTTGCCTGTGGTGGCAGCGAACCGGCCACTGACGTACCGCCTACAGAAGAGCCAGCCGCCGAGGAACCAGCGGCTGAAGAACCGGCCGCTGAAGAACCAGCCGCTGAAGAACCAGCCGCTGAGGAACCGGCCGCTGAAGCACCTGCCGTCGACGAGCTCACCATCTTATGGGCACAGTGGGACCCGGCCGATTACCTCCAGGAAATTGGCAATATGTACGAGGCCGAGACCGGCGTCAAGGTCAACGTTCTCCAGGAACCATGGGGATCCTTTCTCACGCTGTTCAACAGCGAAATGGCTGCCCAGGGAACCTCATACGACATGGTCGTTGGCGACAGCCAGTGGCTAGGGACCAATTCGACCCAGGGCAACTATATAGAACTAACCGACTTCATGAACGAGAATAACCTGACGGATACGGTCACGCCGGCGACGCTGCAATACTACGGCGAATACCCGCCGGCTTCGGGCACCTACTGGGCTTACCCCACCGAGGGCGACGCCAACGGCTGGGCTTATCGCACCGATCTCTTTGAGGATCCAGATGAAATGGCCGCTTTTGAAGCGGAATATGGCTATCCACTGGCCCCACCGGAAACGATGGAACAGTTGATGGACATCGCTAAGTTCTTCACCCGTCCAGATGAAGGACTCTACGGCTCGGCCATTTACACCCAGGTCGATTATGACGCGCTGGTGATGGGCTTCCAGAATATGTTGTTCTCCTTTGGCGCTGATTGGTCAGATGAGAACTTCAATCCTGAGGGTGTCATCAACAGCCCCGAAGCGGTCGCTGCGCTAGAATTCTACGGAGAACTCTATGAATGTTGCCAGCCTCCGGGAATGAGCAACGCCTTCTTTGCCGAAGTGAATGACGCCATGATCGGCGGCCTGGCGGCGATGGGTATGAACTACTACGCATTCTTCCCGGCACTGTCCAATCCGGAAGTCAACCCATATGCTGACGTCACCGGCTACTTCATAAACCCGGCGGGTCCAGGCGGCGAGCAGTTTGCGGCGCTAGGCGGTCAGGGCATCAGCGTGATCAGCCACATCGACGAAGAGCGCCAACAAGCGTCCTTGGACTTCATCAAATGGTTTGGGTCTGATGAGGTTCAGAAGGAATGGGGCGATGTGGGTGGTTACTCGGCCAACAAAGCGGTGCTGGCCGATCCTGCCTTCCTTGAGCAGACGCCCTACAATGCCTCCTTTGCCGAAACGATGGGCATGGTCAAAGATTTCTACAATATCCCTGGCTATGACCCCTTGCTTTTCGCGGCTCGGGATGAGATATCCAAATATGTACTAGGCGGTGAAGGCGACCCGCAGGAAATAATGGACGAAGTTGCCCGGCTGCATTCGGAGCTTCTAATTGAGGGCGGATTTCTCCAAGAGTAAGAATTAGCTGAATAGTATTCAGTGAGTAGTTTACTGGGAGGCCGGATTCGCTCCGGCCTCCCAATTTCTGAAATAGATTAGTGGTGATATTATGTCTACATCAAGCGCAGATTCAGTGGATGCAACGGCAACGGAGGTGGCCATTCAGAAGAAGCAGCGCAGGACACTTAGTGATCGCGGACTCGTTAATCTTTTTATCTGGCCAACGCTGATTATTCTGATCGCTTTTAACGTCTTCCCTCTAATCTACAGCCTTTTTCTCAGCTTCACCGACTATTCAGCCATTGTCTTAAATGCGCCGGAATGGGTTGGATTTGAGAATTTTGAGCGCGTCCTTGCTTCGGAGAAGTTGTGGGAGTCCTTTTCGATCACCGGCCGTTATGTGTTTCTTTCTGTGAGTCTGGAGCTAGTGCTGGGATTCGCCCTGGCCCTGTTGCTGCGCGAGCAGTTCAGAGGCAGCGGCATTGTCACGACCTTGATTCTGATTCCGATGATGCTCTCCCCGGTGGTCGTGGGTCTTTTTTGGAAGCTCATGTTCAATCCGAACTATGGTTTTTTTAACTATCTGTTGGGCTTTTGGGATCCGGCGACGGCGCCGGACTGGCTGGCCAGCCGTTGGGCCGGAGAGCCGATGCCAGGGCTTGCTCTATGGGCGGTGATCCTCGTCGACGTTTGGATGTGGACGCCTTTCATGGCGCTGCTAATTTATTCTGGATTAAGGGCCATCCCCGATTACCTTTACGAAGCGGCGGTGATCGACCGCGCCAGCTCCTGGTTCCAGTTCCGGCGCATCACGGTGCCGCAGGTGGCGCCGCTGTTGCTAATTGCTGTCCTCTTCCGTACGATTGAAGCCTTCAGCAAATCGTTCGACCTGATAATGGGCATGACGGGCGGCGGACCTGCCGGTCAAACGGAGGTGCTGCCAATCAGAATTTACCAGCAAGCATTCCTGGGCCAGTTCCAGACGGGACGCTCCAGCGCTTTCGCCTATATGGTGCTAATTGTCGTCATCGCGATCAGTAGTTTATACATTCGCAACCTGAATAAGGCCAAGGAGGCCTAACATGTCCTCATTTGAAGAAACGGGCCCGCGCGCGCCGGTGACGGAAAGCATCCGGGTGGACAAGGTGAGGCCACGGGCGCGGCTTGGCAGAAAACTCCGGGCCATTATCGTGGTCATTGTGGCCATTATCCTGCTCGTGCCGGTTGCGGTTATGGTTTTGACAGCCTTCAAATCCCGCGCGGACGTGGTGACCGCGCCACCAAAAATACTCTTTGAGCCGACACTTGAAGGACTGGTATTCCTACTCACCGAGCGATCACAGTTGGGCGAAGAGGCACTGGCAGAGGCCAAAGCCAATGCCGATAATCTCGGTATCTTTGACCGCGTGGCGCTGGAAAACGGCCAGCGTATTAACGGTCCTAGTGATTTTCTCAGGCGCTTGAGGAATTCAATAATCATCGCTTTTGGGGCGACGTTCGCCTCGGTGACTTTGGGATTATTCGCCGCCTACGGTTTCAGTCGCTTTGATGTGCCTGGCGCCAACGATCTACTCTTTTTTATTCTAAGCGGGCGCATGTTGCCCGCCGTGGTGGTTACCATTCCCATTTTCTTGATGTACCGCCAGTTGGGTTTGCACGACACCCACGCCGGCATGATCCTTGTTTATACTGTCTTCAACCTGTCGTTGACGGTCTGGCTGTTGAAAGGCTTCATCGACGAGATCCCCAAAGAATATGAGGAAGCGGCCATGGTAGATGGTTATAGTCGCTTTCAAGCTTTCTACAAGATCGTTGTACCACAGGCGGCTACGGGCATCGCTGCGACAACCGTCTTCAGCCTGATCTTCGTCTGGAACGAGTATGCCTTCGCCTTAATGTTGACCAGCGAAACGGCGCGCACAGCGCCGCCGGCCATCGCCACCATGCTCGGCCGAGGCGGCATTGAGTGGTCGGCCATCGCCGCTGGGACTTTAGCGTTCCTTATCCCCGTGTTGATAGTTATCTTTGCCATGCGCAAGCACCTTTTGCGCGGCGTGACCTTCGGGGCAATCAGACAGTAAGGTGCACTTATGGCGCAAATAGAACTTAAGCAGGTAGAAAAGCGTTTCGGCGAATTCCAGGCTGTCCAGCCCGTTGACCTCACAATTATGGATGGCGAGTTTGTGGTTCTCCTGGGCCCATCTGGTTGTGGTAAGACGACGACCTTGCGCATGATTTCTGGCCTGGAGGCGGTAACTGGCGGCAAGATTTACATAGGGGATCAAGATGTGACCTGGCGCAATCCGGCTGACCGGGATATCGCCTTTGTCTTCCAACTCTATGCCCTATATCCGCATATGACAGTGGAAAAGAACATCATCTTTCCGTTAGAGGCGCAAAAGGCCTCGAAAGAAGTCATTCAAAGCCGGCTGAAGCATGTGGTGGATCTGCTACAGATCAAGCACATTCTGCGGCAAAAACCGGGCTCATTGAGCGGGGGCGACAAACAGCGCGTGGCCCTGGGGCGTGCACTGGTGCGTAAGCCTTCTGTATTCCTGATGGACGAGCCGCTTGGGGCACTGGATGCTGATTTCCGAGAAATGATGCGCGCGGAAATTAGAAAGCTGCATATCGCCGAAAATGCGACCACTGTATATGTAACCCATGACCAGGTGGAAGCGATGGCCATGGGCGACCGCATCGTGGTCATGTCAGATGCAGTTGTGCAGCAGATGGGGACGCCACATGACGTCTACTATGATCCTAACAATCTTTTTGTAGCCCGCTTTATTGGCAGTCCGGGTATGAACCTGGTCGAGGGTGCGTATAGCGATGGGATGGTCCATTTACCGGGTGATAACCAATACGATGTTCCGGATCTGTGGCGACCGACCCTGGAAAAACACCTATTGGGCGAAAACGTCATATTGGGATTCCGTCCAGAGGGGGCGCATGCTAACGAGACCGGTGATTTAAGTGCCGAAGTATATGCCAGTGATTTGCATGGTGCATTCAACATGATGCACGTGGCCCTGGAAGAAGAAAACGTTGATGCCATGGTGCATATCCGTGGCGAGCGAGGTTCGGGTTATGAGATAGGCGACGATATTCGCTTTAACCTGGATTCAGAGCTGGTCCGCTTCTTCGATCCAGTCAACGAGCAGGCGATCTTATTGGAGACGACATCATGACCGAGGTCATTCTCAAGGGTATCACTAAGCGTTTCAAGACTGTTACGGCTGTTGATGGTGTCTCTTTCGAGATAACGGACGGAGAGTTTTTTGTTTTACTCGGTCCCACGGGTGCAGGGAAGACGACGACCTTGCGGTTGATTGCCGGGCTGGAAAAACTTGACAGCGGTTCAATCCTCTTTGATGGTCAGGTTGTCGACGAGTTGACCCCGGCAACACGCAATGTGGCCATGGTTTTCCAACAGTACTCCTTATATCCTAATATGACAGTCTATGACAATCTAGCGTTTCCCCTCCGTTCGCCAGTGAACAAAATGCCGGAAGATGATATCAAGCGACGAATCACGGAAGCATGTGAGATATTGCGCATAACGCACCTGACAGAACGTAAAACGGCCCATCTATCGGGTGGCGAGATGCAGCGTGTCTCCATCGGCCGGGCCATCGTTCGCGATCCACGACTTTTCCTGATGGACGAACCGCTCTCTAATCTAGATGCCAAGCTAAGAGAAGCTCTCAGAGTGGAGTTGGAACATATACAAAAAACGCAAGGCAGCACAACTTTGTTCGTCACCCACGATCAAGTTGAAGCCCTGACCATGGCTGACCGCATTGGCGTGTTATTAGAGGGGAAACTTGTACAAATAGGCGATCCGAATGAGATCTATGACCGTCCGGCGACAATATTTGTCGCCCAACTCGTCGGTACACCTAGAATCAACCTTATGAATGCCGTGCGCGACAATGGTCTGCTCCATATTGAGGATAGCTTAATTGGCCTACCGTTTGAGGGTCATAACGGCGAAGTTCCGAAAAGCTGCCAATTGGGCGTCAGGCCGGAAGATATACAGCCGGCCGACGACGGAGAGTTCTCGGGTGAAGTCATACTCACCGAACCTCTGGGATTAGAAACGGTGCTTCACATTAGATCCGGTGAGAGAACATTGCTCAGTACCGTGTCGGGTATGACACACTGGCGTATGGGTGATACTGTGAAGTTTGACATCATTCGAGAAAGGTTGCATTTCTTTGACGAGGAGGGTGCACGAATCTAAGCGAACTCAAAGCAGGTAAGGTGCCGGCGGCCAAGGTTCTAGCCTCAAGCTGGCTGCCAGCGCTGATATTCCAGCTAGAGGAGACGGCAACAATGAG
>JAHEJP010000555.1 GCA_024638855.1 Chloroflexota bacterium | reverse complement strand
CACCAAGAAGGTAGTGAACAAAGCCACCACATAAATGCCCAGCAAGACGGTGGGCGGAACCCGAATCGCCAGACCGACGGTGACGCGTTCGGCGTGCCGGTCGATGACCTCATTCAGAGAGCTGATGTATAAGCCTGTCGTATCAGTAGGACTGTCTACGGCAATCACCTCTGCGCTGGATCCAGCGCAGCCAGGCGCAGATCGGTGTACTCGCGCAGCAGGTCCCGCGCCTCTGGCTTGTAAGGCTCGTCAAGATAGCTGGCGCGCAGCCAGGTGGTGCCGATGGCATTGGCCTCTGCCATCACCAATTGCCGCCTCTCAGCGGCGATGTTTGAGGCAAAACCGACCACAAAGGCCAGCAAGGCCAGGGAGGCGCCCGACATGGCACCCACCCCGGCATCGGTTGTGTCCGGCGATTTCCGCTGCCTGGCTTTGGTTAGCCGGTAGCCTATTTCCATGGTGACCAGCATGGCCAGCACAGTCAGGAAATACAACGCCCACATAGGAATTACATCCAACGGTTGACCAGTCATCACAGGTACCTCTGCTCTAGTTGTTGTTCCTTTGTTCGTTGGTCGCAGATATGTATCTGCGACCCATAATCGGCGGACACTTGCGCCTGCGCGCAGTGCAGGTGTGTATATCCGCCGAGGACCCGCTGCGGTTAAAAGGGATAGATTGATCCTGGCTGATTTTATCCAACCACTTTGCTAAAATCCTTGACCTTGTTGACGGTCGGGAATTTGTATTCATCGTTGAAGAATTCTACCTTGGCGCCATAGGCGCGCATGTAGGGGAACCAGCCCCGGCCCGGAATCGTCTGCACATGGTTGGCTTCCCAGCCTGTTGGCGGCGCGCCGGGACCAAGTAGCATGGAGTATGAGCCGTCAGCATTCTGACGCAGACCAGGTGTTTTGCTGCCCATTGTGGCCTTGCCGCCGGCCGCGCCATGGCGGTTATCAATGATACAGCGCGTGTCCGCATCGTAGATGACCACCGACCAGAATAGTTCAGCCGGAACAGGACCTTCGATCCGAATGACATAGTTATCTCCACCATGCAGGCGGACGCCGTCTTCGTCTTCGAACTTACCGATGTAGGCCTGGGCTTTTCCCGGTGTCGGAATGGTCATTGCTGGAGATGTGGTGACAGCCTCGTAGCAGTAACGGGCGCGGGGATCGAAAATGTCGTAGTGTTGCATTCGCTGATTATTCTTGATGCCGTCGCCCCAATCACCACCGAGAATAAGCCGCCAATTGTTCTGACGGAGAACGCCGCCCAGGCGCTCGTTGTAGACCAACGTCTTGGCCATCATTTCGCCGACCTTCGTCCCGTCTTCCAGAACCCGGCGCTGGCGCTCGGTGGGGTTAAAGGGTTTGCCCTTCTCTAAGCCTAACGTCCTGAGCCAGTACATGAACAGCCGGTCGCGTTCCTGAACGACCTCGTCGTTGATACCCCGGTGGAGCATCTCCCAGAAGGCCAGGCCGCGCGGCTGGTATTGGGCGCTGAATTTATCTTCACCATTGATGATTTTGATGACCGGCTCCTGGCCAACGTTGTAAAGCCGCAACTGCCCACTCAACGCCTCGACCTCTTCCGGGGTACCAATGGCCCGCAGGACATAGAGTACCCGGTCGGTACCGACGTGATGAACCAGTTGGTTATCTCCCGGCTCAGGTATGGCGTCAGCTGGGGTGTTGGGACCAATGATGACATGCGTACCGCCTTTGCCGGCGTTGGGGCCAAAGATACCCACATCGCTGGGGCTTTGTTGCCACATATCCACAATCATCCCCACCATCAGCCCAGGCGGGATTTCCAGGATAACGGCGGACTGGCGGGTGTTGGAGAAGCCGAAGAAATAATCGGTTGTTTCATTGGCGGTCAGAATCCCACGCCGTTCGTTGAAGGTATGCACGGAGACAAGCGTGTTGTAATCATAGTCCTGGTAATTCTGCTCATAGGCTACGTGCCAGCGCATCATCCCCACCAGCGGCACGCCCCACAGGTAAAGCTGGGCCGCTCGCTGGTGGTCCATCAGGTCGTAAATGCGCTCGGCCGCTTCGTGGGTCGGGAAACTGTGGTCCAGTTCAAACTCGCCGAAGTAGGTGTCCACCGTGCCGCTAATCGGCATCAGATTCTGAAATTCTTCTTCGGTTTGTGTGTTTAGGTTTCTTGTTGTCATTTTAGCCTCACTTTCGGGTGATAGATGGATATGCTTTTAGACTGGCCCAGTTTTTATCATTAAACTACCCCACCATCTTGACCGCCGGGGGTTCCCATTCGCGGGTGAGAATGGGGAACTTGGACGAATATTCCCGTAAGATCAAGTAGAACGGTTCCGCCGGAGCGGGCAACCAGTTGGCCCGTTCTTTCGGGTCGGTTGGCTCATTGTGCTGAAGGGCGATAGTGAACGATCCGTCATCGTTGAACTGGATGCCGGGCGTGCGGTCGCCAATGGCGTAGCGGTCAATGGCGTTGGCCACGTATAGGCGAGTAGCCGCGCTGTAAATCGTTACCGACCAGAACGCTTCGACGGGTGGTGTCGGGTCGAAGTGAAGTTGATATTTGTTTTTACCGTCAAGCGTCTGCATAGCTCCATCGGAGTAAGCCACGTGGT
>JAHEJP010000200.1 GCA_024638855.1 Chloroflexota bacterium | reverse complement strand
TGTAAAGTTGACCAAAGACAAACTTTGGGAGAACGATTGGGCAATCAGATAATTCCACTAATGGAGCGGAGGGAAATCAAATGCGTATAGATATGAAGAGGCAGGCTGAGGTATCGAAACGCCGGGGCTTGGCCAATAAGACAACTTTGGCCGTTTTGGCTTTCGTGATTGGCTTTGCCGTTACTTACCTGGGAACAAGCTATCTCTTTTCGGCTGAAATCTTGAACGTAAATTTCTTTTACAAAGAGCTATTCATCCCAGATACTGTCAGTGAAGGTATCATACGGATCGCAGTGGCTCTTTTGTTAGTATTCTTCTTGCAATTCCTGGCCATCATCGTTTTCGCACTGGCCAGCCCAGCCGCGAAAGTACGTCCAGGAACACCGACGGCCTTGGCTCAAGATCCGGATTATTACGAAGTTTACAACTATTCTGATTAAGATCTCTGGTTGGTTATAAGATAGTCGATGGCCCTAAGCGCGGATCATGTGACGAAATCCGGATGACGGAAACCAGCCAGGAAAGAAAAATTTCACTAGCCATCACCCCGTTTTTTTTCGGTGACCGGTGCCAATCTTTGAGAACTACTTGTTCTCATTCATCCAAGGTTCCGTCTCAGCCACCTCTGGTGCCGGTCACCACTTCATCCCAACTGATAACATCAATTACATAACCTAAAGAGCCTCTACTGGAGGTAAGCAGTATCCTGCATGCAGTCGAGAGGATTATCTTTTTAGTTGTTTCAGCTAACTGGGGAATTGTAGACTTATAGTTCGATTTTTTCGGGATCGCAAAAAGCGTATTGGAAACCATGCTGGGCTAGCTGCAGAAGGATAGGATTGGACGGATCAGTGACGAAACTCCAGAAAGCATTCTGAGCAGTTGTTCCCGGCAGATTGTTATTACGCCCGATATAAACATCTTGTTTCATTTCCAGTCCGGTAACATTAATCGTTGCTACCCGGCCACTTGCTAACCGAGTCACCACAATTCGAGATACAAATCCCACACCTAAGCCTTCTTCAACGGCAAGGGCTATCGCCTCAGAATTGCCGAGTGTCAATACCGTATAGAGCTGGTCAACTGGTACGCCAATCTCTTCCAGTCCACGGCCGGCCACTTCATATGTGCCTGATCCCTCTTCACGCATTATGAATTCAGCTTCCAGCAACTCCTCTGGTTCAATATATGCACGATTAGCCCAGGGATGATCCAAAGGTGCGATAAGTTGGATCGGATCAGAAATGAATTTGCGAAATTCCACCGTGCTACAAAATTCGCGGGGGCTTGCCAAAGCCAGGTGAACCAAGCCATCACAAAGATCCTCAACCGCCTGACGACGTGGTGTTACCTGGCAAGTAGCCGTCACTTGGGGATGTCTTTGCATGAAACTGGTTAAGAGGAATGGTAGGACATATTTTCCTGAGGTTGTGCTACAGCCGACCTTAAGATGGCCGTATACTTCACCTCGCAACGACTCCATGGTTTCGTCAATGCGAACGGACCAGTCGACGAGCCGGCGAGCCAGCGGCACCAAAGCTTCGCCGGCATCAGTCAGTACCATTTGGCGACCTTTACGAATGAACAGCTCACTCTGGAAATGTTGTTCAAGAGCCTGGATGTGTTGGCTAACGCTGGGTTGTGTCATATGCAGCTGCTTAGCGGCAGCGGTGAAATTTAGAGTCTCTGACGCGGTCAGGAAAACATTTAATTGATGGGCGTCTAACACAGTATCCTCCTAACGATAAGGACGTAGCTCACTTAGACTTGGAATGAAGTTGATTCGACTTTATCGATAAATCAGACATCATTCATCACTCTGATTTGGCTCGATGACCACTGCTATTGAAAAAACAATACTTGAATCTAATGGACCGGCGTTATCAATAATAGTTACTTATGGATAAGTATAGGCACTACCTATAAGTAACGCTTATGAAAACTTGATAATATTCCATTTATTACTTATGATTCTAGCAGATTGTTACGAATTTCACAAGGAAATTATCTCATTATTGTGCCTCATAAGGCAACCCATTTTTCCTTCTCCTTGCTCTTATACTAGTCGGCATTTAACATACGGTTAGATTATGATTGTCTTGTCAATTTAAATCAGTACTACTGAGATGTTGATTTTGCGACCGATAAGATTGGTGAACGTTGATGGTCTCAAAGCTATTTGTTGACTACCCAATTATCCTGCGCGGCGCAGGCGATTTGGCGACCGGGATTGCTTACCGGCTTCATCAGGCCGGGTTTCCCATTATGGCCTTTGAACTTCCTTGGCCGTTGGTCGTCCGGCGCCGGGTTGCCCTTGCCTCGGCGGTCCAAGATAGGGAGGTTACTATAGAGGGAATGATTGGCCGGCGCGTTTCCAGTCTCGCCGAAGCCTCTCAAGGTGCGTATGCAGGCTTCATCCCCGTGCTAGTCGCGCCGGAGCTACCTGACGGCTTTTCAGAAATGTTAAAATTCTTATTGTCGGATCTTGTTGGGACCTGGCCGAATGAAAGTACAGACACAGTCAACTTTTTGTCCGGGCAGATCGTACCGATCCTGATAGATGCGCGTATGGCAAAGCGAAATATTGATACTCGAATCGATCAAGCGGGGCTCATCATTGGCTTGGGTCCTGGGTTTACGGCCGGCGTCGATTGTCACGCTGTAATCGAGACGATGCGCGGTCACCGGCTAGGCAGAGTTATCTGGGAAGGGAGTGCTCTGCCTGATACTGGCTCTCCGGGAAGAATTGCTGGCAAAGGCGTGGAGCGTGTCTTAAGAGCTCCAGTGGATGGTATAGTAAGCTGGCAAAGGGAGATAGGCGATCGGGTTCAGACCGGTGAAACATTGGGCTCAGTCGATAATCAAGCGATCATGGCCCCCTTTGATGGATTCATACGAGGACTCATATCACCTGGTTCTCAAGTGCCGAGAGGCCTCAAAATCGGCGATGTGGATGCCAGAAATGCCCAATCCGCCTGCTTCACCATATCCGATAAATCCTTGGCGATCGGCGGCGGTGTCCTGGAAGCAATCCTTGCCTGGATGAGAGACTTTGGCATGGACAACGAGTGAATCGCTACAAGCAACTATTCGCGATGAGGTAGAGCATGGAATCTTACGCTGCCGGATTGCTCGCTGCCTTCAATCTCAAGCCCTCAGGAAACCTGGTTGCAATTGTCGGTGGTGGTGGCAAAACCAGCCTGATGTTTGCCCTTTCGAGATATCTTCCAGGCCGCATTGTGCTGACGACGACAACCCGGATATTTTCCGCGCAGATGAAATTGGCGCCAGCGGTATGTACAACCAAGTGGGTGAAGATTAGTGCCGCAGCAGGGGAAAAGCAATCAGAGAAAAGAAATCAACTCTGGGATGAGAAAACCGGGATCGACTTGTTATCGTTGGAGGAACTTGGACCTGTCTTAGACCGTTACAATCGTTGCCTGATCGTGGGCGATATTGTAGGCGACAAAGCCTTAGGAGTCGCGGATCATTTTCCCGGCCAATTGTTGTCCAGAGTAGATGTCGACTCCGTCATTGTCGAAGCGGATGGTTCTCGAATGCGACCTTGTAAGGCGCCGGCAAGCCATGAACCTGTCATACCGCCTGAGGCCACACACGTCATTCCTGTTGTCGGTATTGATGCAGTTGGTGGCAAAATTAACGATATCGCCCACCGGCCGGAGCGCGTGGCCGTGCTGACTGGCATTGACGCCGATCAAGCAATGACAACAGTGGGCTTGGCTAATTTAATCACCCATGAAGAGGGGGGTCTAAAATCTGTACCAACCGAAGCCCAGGTCATTCCCCTAATCAATAAGGTGGAAACGGATGCCCAACTACGTACGGCCCGTCTGGTTGCTTCCATGATTCTCAAAGAGGAGAGGATACAACAGGTCGTCATCGGGGCCATGAGACAAACCAATCCTGTTATCGAAGTTCGGCGACGTATCACGGCTATTGTCCTGGCGGCCGGCGAGTCGTTAAGAATGGGTAAAACAAAACAGTTGCTACCGTGGGGCAAAACGACGGTTTTGGGCCAGGTACTAGACAACCTAATCGCGTCTTCTGTAAACGATTTGTTGGTTATAACCGGCCATATGGCAGGGTCTGTTACAGCTATCGCCGAGACCCTTAACGTTCCTACTATCCATAATCCCAATTATTCGGCTGGTGAAATGCTGTCGTCACTGCAAATTGCGATCCGCCGGCTGCCTAAGAACCACTCAGGAATATTGGTCATGCTGGCCGATCAGCCCCAGGTTGGGCCCGATGTCATCGATCAGCTCTTGATCGCTTTCTGGCAGGGAAAAGGTAAAATCGTGGCCCCCGTTTACGAGGAAAAACGCGGAAATCCAGTAATAATCGACGCCTTCTATTACGAGGAGCTTCTGAAATTGCCAGCCGGTTCGGCACCCCGGGAGCTGCTACGTCGCCATCCAGAAGACATTCATTATGTTGACGTGAATTCACCGGCTATCGTTCAAGATCTGGATTCACCTGAACAATATGAACGCTGGCGCCCTTAGAACATTGGCCACTGTCGGTTAAATTGACATAATCAGGTCCCTGTTGTTATCTCCAGGTGACGGTAGCCACGATTCCAGTAGACAAGCGGTTCGCCATCTGGACGGGGAGTCTGGCTGGCTTGAACTTCGCCAACATAAATCGTGTGAGTACCGGTCTCGTATTTGGCGAACATGGTGCAATCCAACCAGGCCAGAGCGTTTTCAAGGACCGGTGCGCCGGTGGCAGCGATTCCCCATTGACCGACGGCAAAACGGTCTTCATCTTTTGTCCAAGCAAAACGGTTTGATAATTCTTGTTGATCACGATGCAGGATGTTGACTGCGAAACAGGCGCCCCCTTTTTCTAGCAATGGATAGGCGTTATGTCGCTGATCGATCGCAATCATAATCAGGGGAGGGCTGGGCGAAATTGAGGCGAAGGCCGAAACAGTTAAGCCATGAACAGACTCGCCACTCTTAATCGTGACGATGGTTACGCCAGATGGAAAATGCCGCAGACTATCTCGGTATGCAGTTGATGAAATTGACATGTTGCCCTCTTAAATAATCGCCGAATGTTTAACCGCTCATCACGATTATTGCTCGGTATTCTCAGACATTTTCTAATTCTAGAAAGTCTCGCACGATGCCGGCAATATCTGCTAAATCAGAGATCCAGGCTGAATAAGTGGAATGACCTGGACCGACTAATATGGTGGGCACAGGATTGCGGCTATGCAGACGATGGTTCTTCTCCTCAATATTACCATGGTCGCTGGTGATGATCAGCAGATCGTTTTCCTCATCCCAATAATCGAACAACCCAACTAACACTTGGTCGATCATCTCCAAGTGTGAAACAGCCTGATCTATTGGACCGCGATGGCCGCTGCGATCGCTTGGCCAATGCTCAAAAAATGAAAAGTCATAACTTTGGGCAATTGCCGCAATTTGTCGGCCTGCATCTTCCAAGCTTAGGATTGGGACATCTTCATAACCCAAAAAATCATGCCATCCTTGTCCGGTGAATCCTGGGCTTACAGCTCGACCAGCACGCAAGTCGTCGGCCGTCATGAGCGGTAAACCGGCGCTGGTTGCTGCAAGGGGGACTGAAGAGAAAAGGCGCCGACCGCTGTCGATGGCATCAAAATATCCTTGCGGATACGGCGTGATCAAGATGGCCGTTTTACCAGCGGTGACGACTTCCTGGAATAAGTTGTTTTGGCGGATGATGCTAGCTACTGCTTGGTTTGGTTTTGGGCCGTAATGCTCGCCGACTAACTTTGGAACATTGAGACCAGTGAGAATGGTCGCCTGGCCTGTGGCGCTCTGTGGCCGTCCGGGTAGGTCCATATTTGCATCCGTCGCAACCAGACTTGCCCATTGAGTCGTAATCAGGCCAACTTGGTCGGCCAGCACGACAGGCCGGAGAAACCAGTTCTTGCCTAATAAGCGGTCCAGACCTGGTAGCTTGGCTTTAAGAAATGGATTGGTTTCTGGATCGGGATCCCCCAGCCCAACACCGTCAAGGAAAAAAATCAGCAAGTGTCTTTTAGCCATAATCGCAGCACTTTTCCTTTTACTATCTGAAGGCGTCGATTCCGAGTCTCCGAAACGAGGTTCCGCTGGGTCTGAGCTAGCTCCAGCAATAAAACTAGCGGTTAAAGTTGCCGTCAAGCGGAATAATCTTTCGCATACACCGAGCGAATCGGGGTCCGATTTTGAGAAGTTATAGCGAAAACAAGTCTCTGGAGAATGATTAGCAAACGTTTGACTATCGGATTATACAAGAGGCATTGGGAATGTGCGCTGATCGACGAATCCGGCAGGACGACGCCAGCGTCCATTTTTTTTCCGCTGACCAAGAAGGTAGTGAACCTGGCATTGGCATTTGATGTTTCCAGGATCTGGACAGCCGGCCATCACGGCGCTCAAAACATCTAGCTGCTCCTTGTGAACGCGATACCCTAAATGTTCCCAATTGTCGGAATCGAAAGCTCCCCGCCGCGATTCTTCATAGATGGCCGCGCCACGAAAGTTACATTTGTGGCACTCCAGGATTTGCAAAATGATATCGTCTGACCTGCTATCCGGTGGCAAGGCCAGTGATTGAATTATCCTCAGGGACTCTTCGGTCGAGCATTCTGGGCAAATAAAAGATGTCGCTATCTGTTTCATTTCGCTAATTTGTCGGGACCTCTATTGGTCGATGAAGATTTGCGGCGCGAATAATTGCGGGCGGCAAGGATCGTATTCTGTACCCAAAACGATTCGGTAATCATATTCATAATCTGTATCTGTGACCAGTTCTATGCTGTCTTTTGGCATATCCACTACCCAACTCAACAACCAGTCGAACGAGCCTTTTATATTTTGAGCATGGTAGGCGATCGACGTCTGTTCTTGTTCTTCAACCTGGGTCTCGTTGATGACTGGTTCAAAGCCATACCATTCAAGATTATCAGCCGCTAATAGTGATAAATCGGGATTGTCCGTGCTATTGATGATCTCAACGGTTATTGGCGGGCGAGTGGCTTGATTCAGAGCGGGTGGCAAAAAAAGCCGACCAAATGTGTACTGCGCTTTTTCCCAAACCGGTAGCTGGACGTTAGCTCCAGAACCAGGCACCGTATATGGTTGGAGTTGTTCACCGACAATATAAAGATGCTGGACGCCATTTTCGCGCACGTCTGGAGCCAACGCTGCCAGCTGCAGAATGCGGCCGAAATCCAGGTCAGTTATTATCGTATCCTGGTAAGCGTTCCAAAGCTCGGGGATTTGTGGAAGTAGATTTACGTCGACGCCTGTATTTAGCATGGCCCGCAGCACCTGTTGCTGTCGCCGACCGCGGTCGAAATCACTGGTCGATCGACGGGACCGGGCATACCAAAGGGCCATATCACCATCCATGTTGTGAATGCCTGGTTTCAGCGTGAACATTTCCCAATTGTCTTCGACAGTAGGATCTAATTCTGGTGATTTCAATCGCCAATCGCGCAGTTGGCAACTAACGGCGACGTCTGTCCCACCAATGGCATCAACCGCTTCTTTAAAGCCTTCAAAGTCCACCTGGGCATAATAATGGATGGGTACGCCGAAATTATAAAGGATGGTATCTTTTAACTGGGCGACGGCGCCGCCTGGATAACCGGCCGAGGACCCCCTGGATAGAGCGGTATTAATACGATTCATCGTCCAGCCAGGGATATAAACCCACATATCCCGGGGCAAAGAAATCATCGATGCGGTTGGTCCATCACGATTGATGGAGACGATTATGATGGTATCGGTCCGGCCGACGCCTTCATCCAGGGTGATGTCGCTGCCCATCAGAAGAACATTGGTGGTTCCAAGTGGCACTTGAAACGTTGGGACAGGGGTGGGACGATTCCCGCCGATGATGTACTGAGTGCCGGTCACGGTGGCAAAAGTGGGTATTAATTGCGGCCGGCTTGTCGGTGAAGGCGTCAACGTTGGGAGAATCGTAGGCATGGCTTCATCAGATGGTAGTGGCGTTTTGGAGGCTGATTTCGTGGGATTGGGTGTTCTTAAAGCTGCATTTTCGGGTTGTACTGTATTCGTGGGTAGGATAAGGGTAGCTGTATCCTCGGCCATTGGTGATTGCACGACCGCGACAGCGGAAGCCATAAGCGTTGGCGTTGGCTTGTTAGCCTCATTCGCATAGCTTCTTAACCCAAGGACGGTGAGCAGACCGACTATCGCCAGGGCGACAACTAATAGAAGAGCGCGAACTGAAAATGAAGAAGATTCTGATTTCACGGTCTCGTCTTCTGGTGATTACACTTTATGGCTACCATATTGACCCGTGGTGATTTTGCACACAAATCGCGAATTATACCATATTACTTTTGGGTTACAGTTTCTCGGCAAACAAATGTTGGAGGCGAGAAAAAAACAGATAACCAACCACAAATATTAAGGCGGCCGTAATGAACGTGCGTAGTAAGTAGATTGGATCCATCGAGGCCGGGCCATCGCTAGACATGGTACCCCACAATACGGTCCGGTAACCGTCGATGATCGAAGCCATTGGATTCAGCCATCGCATGACCTGGGCCGGCTCGAAAGTGATGCCCATGACGGTCTGAGTCTCCCCAAGCCATTCCAAAGGATAGATCACGGGCGTCAGAAAGAACCAGGCCAGCAATACGACGTCGAGAATCATAAGCACGTCCCGATAGAAAACATTGAGCGCGCTAAGAAATAGGGCCAAACCCAGTGTGAAAACTATTTGAGTAAGAACCAAGGCCGGCAACCAAAGAGCATAGATCGTCAGGCCTATACCAGATGCATATAAAAAGAAAATTAGGACAACAAATGCCAGGAGAAAGTTAACCAGGTTCGATAGTATGGAGGATGTAGGCAACAATTCCCTGGGGAAATAAATCTTGTTGATCATATGAGCGCCGCCCGTGGTTGATACTGTGCCGCTAATCATCGAACCGGTGAAAAATTGCCAAGGTAGCAGACCAACCAAAAAAAAGACTGCATATTGGCGGATATCTTCGCGAGGCATCAACTTGCCAAATATCAAGCTGAATACCAACATCATCAACAAGGGATTGAGCAGGCTCCACATCACCCCCAATAGGGAGTTTCGATAACGGACCTTCAAGTCACGTTTGACTAAGTTGTGCAACAGAGATCGATACTTGATCGATTCGGCAATATTCTTGCGCCAATCTCGCCAACTTACATTGGAGTCGATGATTGTCGTGCGCCGGGCGCCTTTCGACTCAGTTGCCATAGTGTCCTCAGACCTCTCTTTCTAACTCGCAGCCAAGGATTATATCGCAGATGATGAAGCGCAGGGAATCTGAGTATTAGTGGGTAGTAGATTGGAGGACCGTCTCGTAGAGTAGAGAGACGTCTTGGGCATGTTCTACGACGCTGCGAACCGGCCGGATATTAGCCCTTAATGTAGCTAACTTTCCTGGTTCCGATTGCAATTGGAGTAAGGCGTCTCGAAGGGCGTTTGAGTCCCCTGGTGGAATAGATAAGCCATTCTCCCCATCGACGATTCGCTCTTTAAGCGCGCCAATGTTTGAAGCCACGACCGGTACACGAGCAGCAAAAGCCTCTTGGATGATGAGCGAGGCGGTTTCATACCACAGAGAGGGGACGACCAAAACATCACTCGATGACAATGCTGTCCACAATTCTTGGTGCGGCAATCTTCCGGCGAAGTTTATTTCTGGTTGCCTC